>JANMOL010000029.1:0-4686 GCA_031369245.1 Hyphomicrobium sp.
TGGTGACCGCGCCATCGGCCAGATCGGCGGCGACGATCGTGCCGTCGATGATCTTGGAGCTATCGACGCTATCGGCTGCGAGTTTTATGCTGGTGACTGCGCCGTCTGCGAGATCGGCTGAGCCAACGGTGCCATCGAGGATCTTGGCGCTTGTGACCGCATCGTTGGCAATGTTTGCCGTGCCGACGGCACCAGCGGCCAAATCAGCGCTGGCGATGGTGCCGTCGAGGATGTTGGCCGTTGTTACCGCGCCGTTGGCGATATCGGCGCCAGTGATCGTGGCATCGAGAATATTAGTGCTGGTGACGCCGCCGGTTGCGATGTCCGCGCTAGCAATGGTGCCGTCGAGGATATTACCGCTGGTCACCGTGCCAGCCGCAATTTTTGCGCCGGTGATCGTGGCGTTAGCGATGTCGGCATTGGTGATGGTGGCATCAAGGATATTGCCGCTGGTCACTGTTCCAGCCGCAATCTTTGCGCCGGTGATCGTGGCGTTGGCGATGTCGGCATTGGTGATGGTGGCGTCGAGGATGTTGGTGCTCGTGACGCCACCGGTTGCGATATCTACGCTGGCGATCGTGCCGTTGAGGATGTTGGCGCTCGTGACGCCACCCGTTGCGATATCAGCCGCAACGATGGTGCCGTTTTGGATATTCGCGCTCGTCACCGTGCCGGTTGCAATGTCGGCCCCGGTGATCGACGCATCGGTGATGTTGGCACTTGTGACGGTCCCCGTTGCGATGTCTGCGCCAAGAATGGTGCCGTTCAGAATATTCCCAGTGGTTACGGTGCCCGTGGCGATATTCGCACCGGTGATTGTGGCATTGGCGATGTTGGCAGCCGTGATCGTCGCCGTGCCGATGTCGGCGCCAAGGATCGTGCCGTTGAGGATATCCGCGCCCGTGATGGTCGCGTCTTGAATATTGGCGCTGGTGATCGTGCCGGTGGCAACATCCGCACCGGTGATCGTGCCGTCCTGAATGTCAGCGGAATTGACGGTGTTGTCGTTGATCGTGCAGCCCGGCACGGCGCACCCGCCACCCGAGACAGTACCTTGCGCCAATGCGGGCGTTACGTTCGCTGGCAACAGCAGCGCGCACGCCACGGCCAGCATTGCTGGCTGCCGCCATATCACAAACCGCGAGCGCTGGGGTGTTGTGAAGCGCATCATAAGGTCACTTCTTTTTCAGCCCACGCACAATTGCAAACCAATCGTTAACCGATTCGCTTAGGTGACCCTACGCGGCTGGGGAGAATGATCTATGTCAGGGGTGCGAAATTCCGTATGCACATCAATTGTGTGACGGATCGGCTGCAATATTTGTTGTATAAATATTAGATGATCATTGCCGGATGAACGCAATTCAGGTTCGAAATTGCGCAGCACTACGAACGGCGCAGGACGCGCGCGGCATCACAAACAGTTAGTTCTGATCCCGGAAATAGGCCTCGACCTTGCCTTTGAGTTTGATCGTTATGGCGTTGCCATTGCGGTCTTTGGCCTTGCCGGCACTGACGCGGATCCAACCTTCGCTGATGCAGTATTCTTCGACGTTGGTTTTTTCCGTGCCGTTGAAGCGGATCCCGACATCGCGCGCCAACAGCGCTGCATCGTGATGCGGGCTCTTGGGGTCTGAGGATAAGCGGTCGGGGAGTTGATCGGTCATGGGTGCTGCTCGCTCAATTCGCAAATCGGAAATGCATCACGTCGCCGTCTTGAACGACGTAGTCCTTGCCTTCAAGCCGCATTTTGCCAGCTTCCTTCGCGCCGCCTTCGCCGTTGAGCGCCGCATAGTCGTTGTAGGCGATGGTTTCGGCCCGGATGAAGCCTTTTTCAAAGTCGGTGTGGATGACGCCGGCGGCGGCCGGGGCTTTGGTGCCGCGCGTGATGGTCCAGGCGCGCGCTTCCTTAGGGCCGACGGTAAAGTACGTCACCAAGTCTAGCAGCGTGTATCCAGCATAGATGAGACGATTGAGGCCCGGCTCGACCAGGCCCATTTCGGCGAGGAATGCATCGCGGTCTTCCTGTCCAAGTCCGGCGAACTCGCTTTCGATCTTGGCTGAGATGACGACGGAGACGGCACCCTCGGCCTTGGCAGAGGCTTCGACTTTTTTGGAGAAGGTGTTGCCGGTCGCGGCTGAGGCTTCGTCGACGTTGCAGACATAGACGACCGGCTTGGATGTCAAAAGCTGCAGGCCGCGGAAGGCGATCATTTCATCAGGCGCGATCTGCGCCAACCGGGCGGGCTTGCCCTCGCGGAGCAGCACCAGCGCCTTTTCCATAATGCCAGCCAGCGTCTTGGCTTCCTTGTCGCCGGTTGTTTTGGCTTTCTTCTCGGTCTGCGTGAAACGTTTTTCAAGGCTCTCGAGATCTGACAGCATCAATTCGGTTTCGACCGTCTCGGCGTCCGCCATCGGGTCGATACGATTTTCGACGTGCGTGATGTCGCCATCCTCGAAACAGCGCAGGACATAGGCAACGGCATCGACTTCGCGAATGTGCGACAGGAACTTGTTGCCGAGGCCTTCGCCTTTTGAGGCGCCGCGCACCAGGCCGGCGATATCAACGAAGGTCAGCCGTGTCGGTATGATTTCCTTGCTGCTGGCGATGCTTGCGAGTTTATCGAGGCGCGGATCTGGGACGCCAACTTCGCCGACGTTGGGCTCGATCGTGCAAAACGGATAGTTAGCCGCTTCCGCCGACGCGGTCTGCGTCAGGGCGTTGAAGAGGGTCGACTTGCCGACGTTAGGCAGGCCGACGATGCCGCATTTAAAGCCCATGGGGAGCAGGTATCCAAAGCTGGTTTGATGTTGTTTCTTGCCGGTTTCTTGCCGAGTTCTGGCCGAGTTCTGGCCAGGTTATTGCCGGATGCATGTCAGTCTCTGGCCCGTGACTAAGCCATGCCGCAGCCGTTGTGAAGACGGGCGGCCAGCGGCCCTTTCGCCCGGGCAGCGGGCATGGCTATTTGGTGTATTTGGCCAGCGCAAAGGTCGAATAGCGCGACGGGCTCGGCAGGTTGGATTTATCCGACATGGCGACGTTCAAGGCTTCGCCGATATTCGTTCCAGCATCGGCCTGGCGGACGGCGACAACGATGAACGGCCTCTGCCAGCTGGTGTCGGCGGTTTCGCAATCCGAGCACGGTTCCAGATAGCGGCCGAGGTTAAGCGTCGACATCGGGATTGAGGCATCGACCGCGCCGCGCACCCATTCGGCAATCCGGTTGGCGCGCAGTCCGCCGCGCTGGATTTCATTTTCGATTTGACCTTCCTGGCTGGCCAGGCCAACGGCGATCAATTCGCGCGCGGAGCCGAGACCTTCGCGCAATTGCGGCGCCAGCACTTCGTTTTCGATGTCTTCAGCGGACAGCTTGTTTTCGCCGCGTTCAAGTTCCGTCGTCGAGCCTTTGATCCAGCCGTAGTCTTTGGTCAGCACGACAACGTCGAACAGCGCGCGGCGGCCGAGGCGGTCCGTGCCGTCAATCGGGAACACCAGCGTGCGCTCATTCCATTTCTTGGAGACGACCGTCTTGAGGCCGCTTTTGTCCTGACTTGACGAGACGATGGCGTCCCGTACGACAAAGCCCGCAACGCCGGCCGTCAAGGCCAGCGCGAGAGCGCCGATCAGTGCTTCCTCGCGCGCACCAAACACGCGTGTCCAGCCGTCGAACCATCCGGCACGGCCAGACGCGCGCTCGCCCAAGGCCAAAAGTCCGCGACGGCCGCCGTTTGCGCCCTCGAAGTCGATTTCATATTGCGCCATTGGCGGGGACCCTGATTTTTACAACGCGATCCAAAGATGGTAGCAGGCTTATTCGCCGGATTTGCGTGCAGCCAGCCATTTTTTCAAATTTTCGGCGATGGCCGACTGGCGCTTATTGGCGCGCTCGCCGGCCGGATGCTGAACGGCGCTTGGTTTCGCAGGGCTGCCAGCTTCGGGTTTTGCGGATTTGCCGGGTTTGGGGCGCGCTGGCTCTGGTTCGCCTTGGTCGCCTGAGGATGCCTGCGTGAAGCGTGCGACATCGGTCAGAAAGCGCGCCTCGTCGCCATTGGCGAGAAAGGGGCTGGCGGTGGCGATCGCATCCAAAAGCTCGTTGAGCCACGTGCGCTCCGATTTTGCGAAATCGTTGAGCACATAATGCGTCACGGCATCTTTCGATCCTGGATGCCCGATGCCGATGCGCACGCGCGGATAGTCGTTGCCGATGTGGGCCGACAGCGAGCGCAAACCGTTGTGGCCGGCGTTGCCGCCGCCGGACTTGACCTTGATCTTGCCTGGCGCGAGATCGAGTTCGTCGTGAAAGACGATCACTTCGGACGGTTCAAGTTTGAGAAAGCGCATGGCATCGCCGACGGCGCGCCCGCTATCGTTCATGAAGGTTTCGGGCTTCAGCAGTGTGACGCGTGCTGAGCCAATCGTGCCCTCGGCAATCAGGCTGTGAAATTTTCGGCGCCACGGTCCAAAGCTGTGGGCGCTTGCGATGCGCTCCAGCGCCATGAAACCGATGTTGTGGCGGTTGCCCTGGTATTGGGATCCGGGATTTCCGAGGCCGACGAACAGCTTCATCGCTCAACCCCGCGTGGTTCGAAGCCCGGCGCAAAATATCCCGCGCCGGGCTTCTGATTGTTACTTTTTGGCGGCCGGTTTGGCGGCGGCCTTGGCGGCAGGTGCCGCCTTGCCCGCGG
>JANMOL010000040.1:0-4617 GCA_031369245.1 Hyphomicrobium sp.
CGAAATCCTCCGAGGCCCGGCCCGACGCGCTCGGCAGCCAGATCGCGATGCTCGGCGCGGCCGGCACCATCGGTCCCGAAACCGCAAGCATCCAACCGCCGCCAGCCCGGCCGAATATCGTGCAAGCCTCGCTGGTGCCGCCACGCCCGAAACCGATGCTGAAGCGTGACGCGGCCGCCGCAGCCGTGCAGCGCGGCCCGCAACCTGGCCTGCAACGCGGCCTGCCGCCATCATCGCTGCAAGCTCAGGCCACAGCCATCGCATCGAGCCCGCAGCGCGTCGCGGCACTGCAACCGGCCAACGCCGCCTCGGCCATCGCGCAGCCATTGCCCGGCCGCTATGAAATTCAGATCGGCGCCTATGGTTCGATCGATGAAGCCCAGCGCACGCTGACCTCGGTCCAGACCCGCACCGGTCGATTGCTCGCTGGCTATGCGTCCGTCACGCATCCGGTGCAGAAAGCCGGACGGCAGGTGTTCCGCGCGCGCTTCAGCGGCTTTGATGCCCAGCGCGCCGCCAACACCTGCACCGCACTGCGCCGTCAGGCGATCGACTGCTTCGTGATGACAGCTGAATAGCAGCAGGCATCGGGCGCATGACGTGTGGCCGTCAATCGCGGCCGCTTAGCAGCGTATAGTTGCCGCCCATCGAGGTGACATCGGTGGTGCGGGTCCGCTCGGTGGCAAAGCGCAGCAGATAATTCGGCCCGCCGGCTTTCGGGCCAGTACCAGACCAGCCTTCGCCGCCAAACGGCTGCACGCCGACGAACGCGCCGATCTGGTTGCGGTTGACGTACAGATTGCCGACGCGGGCGTGCTCGGCCACGTAATCCGCAACGCTCTCGATCCGGCTGTGAAGGCCGAGCGTCAAGCCGTAGCCGGTGGCGTTCAAAGCCTCGATCACGGTTGAGATCTGCCCGCGATCGTAGCGGATCAGATGCAAGATCGGCCCGAAGACCTCGCGGTCCAAGCGGCTCAGCCGGTCGATTTCATAGAGCGCGGGCGTGACGTACGTTCCCGCACGGCACGTCTCCGGCATCGCAAGATCGATCAGCTCGCGGCCCTCGCGCTGCATCCGCACCTTGTGGCCTTCAAGCGTATCTTGGGCGGCTTCGTCGATCACCGGGCCGATGTCGGTCGCGTAGTCCATCGGGTCGCCGACATCGAGCGCTTCGATGGCCCCGGTCAGCATGGCTTTGATGCGGGGTGCGGCGTCTTCCTGCACAAACAGCACGCGGGCGGCCGAGCAGCGCTGGCCCGCACTATCGAAGGCTGAGCGGACCGCATCGCGCACGACCTGCTCGGGCAGCGCCGAGCTATCGGCGATCATGGCATTGAGACCGCCGGTTTCGGCGATGAAGGGCACGATCGCACTGCGCCGGTCGGCCAGAGCTTTCTGGATCGCCCAGGCGGTTACGGTCGAACCGGTGAACACCACGCCATCGATGCGCGCATCCTTGACGAGCGCCTCGCCCAGTTTACCGCCGCCGGTGACAAGCTGCAAAACGCCGGCTGGCACACCGGCTTCCTGCAGCAGCTTGACGGCCAGGAACGCAATGACCGGCGTTTGCGGCGCTGGCTTAGCGACGGCCGTATTGCCAGCAGCGAGCGCGGCGGCGATCTGGCCGGTAAAAATCGCCAGCGGAAAATTCCACGGCGAAATGCAGGCGAACACGCCGCGCGCCCGAAGCGATAGCAGGTTTTCTTCACCCGTCGGGCCGTGCAGCCGCACCGTCTCTGAAAACAGCCGCCGGGCCTCGGTCGCGTAGTATCTCAGAAAATCGACGGCTTCACGCAGCTCGGATTGGGCAGCGTCCAGCGTCTTGCCGGCTTCGCGCACCAGCATCGCCATCAGTTTCGCGCGATCGCGCTCATAGAGGTCGGCTGCCATATCGAGGATGCGGGCGCGTTCGCTGGCTGGTGTGCGGTCCCAGCGATGGGCTGCGGCCGCGGCACTCGCAATAGCGTCTTCGAGCAGAGCGGGTGTCGCGATGCGCAAGGATCCGATCCGCTCGCGCTTATCGTGCGGACACAGCATCAGCGTTGCGGCATCGCCGCCGATCGTGGCCTTGCCATTGATGATTGGACCGGCCGCAGCGGGTGCCTTGAGGGTTTGCGCCATCTCAGCAGTCAGCGCCCGGCGGACTGTGGTCTCCGTCAGCGCGAGCCCTGAACTGCCCGTCCGCAGGGGCAGATAAATCTGGCGCGGTTTTTCGAGCAGCGGCGGGCGCTGGCCCTCAACGCGCTCGCGCTCGGCCATTTCGATTGGATCAGCAATGATCACCGATACCGGCGTTTCCGCGTCCGCCAAACGGTTGACGAACGAGGTGTTGGCCCCGTTCTCGAGTTGGCGGCGCACCAGATAACCGAGCAGATCTTCATGGCCGCCGACCGGCGCATAGATGCGGCACGGCCGCGCCAGCTTGTCATCGCCCGCGAGCTCTTCGTAGAGCGCTTCACCCATGCCGTGCAGGCGCTGGAATTCGAACGCGACGGAGCCGCCCGCAACCCGGGCCGAGGCTACCGCGTGGGCGTTATGGGTGGCAATCTGGGGATAGAACGCGGCGGGATCAGAGATCAGCAGCCGCATCGCTGCAAGATAGGAGACATCGCTGTGCAGCTTGCGCGAGAACACTGGATAGTCTTCAAGCCCGCGCTCCTGCGCCCATTTGATCTCGCTGTCCCAGTAGGCGCCTTTGACGAGCCGGATCGGAACGCGCTTGCCGGTTTGTTCAGCCAGACGGCGGACCCAGCGCAGCAATGGCACGGCGCGTTTGCCATAGGCCTGGACCGCGAGACCCAGCCCATTCCAGCCATCGAGCGCCGGATTGATCAGCGTTTCGCCGAAGACCTGCGCGGTGATATCGAGCCGCTCTTGTTCTTCAGCATCGATCGTGAGACCGAGGCCCTTGGCGCGCGCGGCGCGCGCCAGCGCCAGCAGCGCCGGGCTCAACTCAGCGGCCAGCCGCGCGTCCTTGCCAGCTTCAAAGCGGGGGTGCAGCGCCGACAGTTTGACTGAAATCGACGGCCTGGCGAAAATAGCCCCGGCATTGCCGGGCGGCAGTGCGCCCGCCGCCGCGCCAACCGCATCGATGGCGGCCATATAGCGCTGGAAGTAGCGGTCGGCATCGTGCTCGGAGCGCGCCGCTTCGCCCAGCATGTCATAGGAGAACCGGTTACCCTTGGCTTCCAGCGGCGCGGCGTTGGCCAGCGCCTGCTCGATGGTGGTGCCAAGCACAAACTGATCGCCGAGCAGCTTGACGGCTTGGCGCACCGCCACGCGGATCGTCGGCTCGCCCGAGCGCGCGACCAGACGCTTCATCGCCTGGATCGGGTTGGCGCCCTTGGCGTCCTTCAATTTGACGATCCGGCCGGTCAGCATCAGGCCCCAGGTCGAGGCGTTGACGAACAGGCTCTCGGACGCGCCGAGGTGCTTTTCCCACGCGCCGCCAGAAATCTTGTCGGCAATGAACTGATTGGCGGTTTCGGTATCTGGAATACGGAGCAGCGCCTCGGCGAGGCACATCAAAATCACGCCCTCGTCGGTCGCTAAGCCATATTCATGCATGAAGGCGTCGATGCCGGCGTGCTGGCCCTTATTGGCGCGGGCGGCGTGCACCAGACGGCGGGCAATGTCAGAGGCGCGGCGGCGCTCGTCCTCGGTGAACACCGCCCGCTCGATCAGCGCGCCGACCAGCCGGTATTCGTCCATCAGGTGGTGGGCTGCGATCTCGTCACGCGCGGGCAGCCCGCGTCCGTTCGAGTGATCTTCACGCCGGAGAGCCGCGACCATTCTCAATCCCGAAAAAACGCCCATGCACGACGATTCGCTTTTGTGTCGACAGTAGCAGAATTCGAACCGGCGGGCGCGGCTGATCCATCCTTGACGGCGCACTCCCCTTGACGGCGGCCCCCCTTGACGTCGGGTTGAAAAAATCGGCTCCTCGCGCCAAGTGTCCTGGCGTCAAATATCCTGGCGTCAAAAAAGGCGGTGCGCGTGTCGAAGGCTCCCAAAATTGTCCGGACCGTCAAAGAGCTGCGCCGGCAGGCTGCCAAGTGGCGGGCTGCCGGCAAGCGCATTGCGCTGGTGCCGACCATGGGCGCACTGCACGACGGCCATCTCTCGCTGGTCAAGCTGGCGCGCAAAAAAGCTGACCGCGTGGTGGTGTCGATCTTCGTCAACCCGTCGCAGTTTGCAGCGAGCGAGGACTTAACGCGCTATCCGCGTGACGAAACCGGCGATCTGGCCAAACTCGCCGCCACTGATGCCGATCTCGTTTGGGCGCCATCGGTGGCGGAGATGTATCCAGACGGCTTTTCAACCAGCGTCTCGCCCGGCAGCGCGGCCGAAGACCTTGAAGGCGCGGTGCGCCCCGATCACTTCGCCGGCGTCGCGACCGTGTGCTGCAAGCTGTTCAGCCAGGTCACGCCCGATATCGCGATCTTTGGCGAGAAAGATTACCAGCAGCTGTCCGTGCTGCGCCAAATGGTGCGCGATCTCAATTTGCCGCTCACGCTGATCGGCGCACCGACGCGGCGCGAAGCCGACGGCCTGGCGATGTCGTCACGCAATGCTTACCTGACGGCGGATGAGCGCAAAATCGCGCCCACGCTCTAC
>JANMOL010000048.1:0-3177 GCA_031369245.1 Hyphomicrobium sp.
CGATCCCGTGGGCATACGCCCGCTCGTCATCGGCCGTCTCGGCGTGTCGTATGTGCTGGCATCCGAGACCTGCGCGCTCGATATGGTCGGCGCGGAATTCCTGCGCGAAGTTGAAAACGGCGAAGTCGTCGTCATCACCGATGACGGCATTGAAAGCCACCGGCCATTCCCGCGCCGCCCGGCGCGGCCGTGCATCTTCGAATACATTTATTTCTCGCGGCCGGACTCGATTGTCGGCGGCCGCACCGTTTATGAAATCCGCAAACAAATGGGCGTTCAGCTGGCCCGGGAAGCCCCCGCCGACGCGGACGTGGTCGTGCCTATTCCGGATTCCGGTGTGCCAGCCGCCATTGGCTTCAGTCAGGCCAGCGGCATTCCGTTCGAACTCGGCATCATCCGCAATCACTACGTTGGCCGGACGTTTATCGAACCCGAGCAGCGCATCCGCCAGCTCGGCGTCAAGCTTAAGCATTCGGCCAATTCGGGCGTGCTCAAAGGCAAACGGGTCATACTGATCGACGATAGCGTCGTGCGGGGAACAACGTCGAAAAAGATCGTCCAGCTGATCCGCGATGCGGGCGCTGCCGAAATTCATATGCGCATTTCGTCGCCGCCGATCACGCATCCCGATTTCTACGGCATCGACACCCCGCGCAAGCAGGATTTGCTGGCAGCCAACATGGATCTTGAAGGCATGCGCGCCTTCATGGAAGCGACAAGCCTGGCGTTTTTGTCAGTCGGCGGCGTCTATCGTTCGCTCGGCATTGACGCGCGCGATCCGAGAGCACCGCAGTTCACCGATCACTGCTTTACCGGCGACTATCCAACCGAGCTGACCGATCAGAGCGGCGAAACGGTACCGCGGCAGTTGTCGCTGCTGGCTGAGGTCGGGTGATGATCGTCTGCGGATCTCGTCTCCAGGCGGCTGCGTAAAGTTCTGAGTGGCGGATCATGCTCGAAGGCTGTCTAAAAAATCGCGTTGCCCTGGTCACCGGTGCGTCGCGCGGCATTGGACGCGCTGTCGCGCTCGGCCTCGCGAAAGCGGGCGCGCATGTCATCGTCACGGCGCGTTCGCTGCAGCCCCTCGAGACACTCGACGATGAAATTCAGGCAGCCGGCGGGGCTGCAACGCTGCTCCAGCTTGACCTGCGCAAAGGCCCGACGATTGACCAGCTCGGGCCGACACTGTTTCAGCGCTGGCAGCATCTCGACATTCTGGTCGCCAATGCCGGCATCCTCGGGCCGCTATCGCCGCTCGGACACATCACCGAAGACGGTTTTCTCGGCACGATCGACATCAACCTGACCGCCAACTGGCGGCTCATCCGCACGCTTGACCCGCTGTTGAAACGCTCCGATGCCGGCCGCGCGATTTTTGTGACGTCCGGCGCTGCCAGCGGCAAGTACGCCTATTGGGGCCCCTATGCCGCTTCAAAAGCCGGGCTTGAGGCACTCGTCAAAACCTGGGCCGAGGAACTCGCCAACACGTCCGCGCGCGCCAATCTGATCAACCCAGGCGCCACCCGCACGACCATGCGGGCCAAGGCCTTCCCCGGCGAAGACCCAGCAACCCTGCCCGCCCCCGAAGATCTGGTTCCGCTGTTTCTTGAGTTGGCCGCCCCGTCGTGCACGCGCAATGGCGAAGTCGTCAGCTTTCGGCAATGGCGCGGGCCGGTGGCGGCGGCGCATCTGACGGAGTCGATCACAAACGCCGACGTTTAAGTGCCGCTGCTGAGACATTCGAGGCTGTCTTCGAACGGAAGTCCTGCGGCGCGGGCAGATCAGGCCGCGACACCAGCAATCCGCACAGGTAATCCGCACGCGGGTCACACGCATAAAATCATCGCAGGCCAATCTGCTACCAAAATCCCGGCCCTATTCTAGCTGCGCTGCAGCAAACTGGGTTGCAAATTTATGCTGGAATCGTTTGTCGCAGCGTGCTTTTATTTTAGCCTGTGCTAGGAAACGCTGCCTCGGTGTGGATCGGTCATGGGTCAACGCCCACAGCGGCCGGAAGGCGTTGAAAGTTAGACAAGCCGGGGGGCATTTGGCCGTGAGCGACCAGAAATTCGCCGATTCCGATCCGAATGCGAGCTGCGCGGATTGGATTCCGCCGCGCGAACTAGCGCCTCATGCGCGCCCGCAGCGCGCGCCGCGCCGGGGCCTCGAACGCCAGCAGTCGCTGCTTGAGCAAGTGATCGACAGCAGGATCATTCCGCAGCTGCTGCTCGCCAACCGTCAGGCGCCATCAGCACTCCCGCAATCAGACCTGACCGCCGCCAAGATCGCAGAGCGCGTCGGCGAGTTTTCAGATCTCGTCATCAATCGGGATGCCGCCTCATCGGTTGCCTATTTTCAGACGTTGCGGGAATCCGGCGCGACGATTGAAGCGCTGTTTCAAGACCTGCTGGAACCGACGGCACGCCGTCTTGGTGTGCTGTGGGACGAAGACATCAACGATTTTATGGATGTCACGCGCGGGCTTAACCACCTGCAGCAGATCGTCAACGAGTTCAGCACTGAATTTCGCGACGAAAGCCGCAATCCAATTTCCAACCGGCGGGCTCTGTTGATGCCGCTGCCGGGCGAACACCACAGCTTTGGCATTTCTCTGGTCGGCGAATACTTCAGACGCGAAGGCTGGCGTGTCTGGGGCGGGCCGCCGCGCTCGCTCGATGACATCTTGGAACTTGTTGACGGTCAGTGGTTCGACGTCGTCGGGCTTTCAGCCAGCCAGCTGCCCAATCCCGAGAGAGTTGAAGCCGATATTCGGGCTATTCGCGGCGCATCGCACAACAAGCAGGTGACGATCATGATCGGCGGCCGTGTGTTCGTCGATCAGCCCGAGCTCGTGATCGCAGTCGGGGCCGACGCTACCGCGATCGACGGCAACCAAGCCGTGCTGCAGGTCACGCAACTGATCGGCCCCAGCCCGAAAACCGTCTGATCGCTTGCCGTTGAGTTCCAATAAGCACTCGGCAGAGCTTACGGCCGCGCGCGTCGCAACTAGCGAAATTCGATGGTCATCCCGTCATAGGCCGGCTCGACGCCATCCGGCAGATCGCGGCGCAGCGTCTCGTAATCGAGTTCACTGGTCATGTGCGTCAGGATCGTGCGCTTCGGCTTCAAACGTTCGACCCACTGCAATGCCTGTTTGACGCTGAAGTGGCTTTCGTG
>JANMOL010000052.1:0-2200 GCA_031369245.1 Hyphomicrobium sp.
GTTACATGCTCTCGACGCCGCTGCAACTTGCGGTCATGACGGCGCGCATCGCGAGTGGAAAAATCATTGAGCCAACACTGGTCAAACGCGACGCTGCAACCCCGCTGCCGGTGTTTGCAAGTCTCGCACTTCAGGATGCGCATCTCAAAGCGGTCCGCAAAGCGATGATCGCGGTCGTCAACGAAGACGGTGGAACCGGCAGTAAAGCAGCGCTCGGCGGCGATCGGCCCGTGGTCGCTGGCAAGACCGGCACATCGCAGATTAGCCGGGCATCGAGCGAAAACCCGCAGGCCGAGTTGATTTGGGAACAGCGCGATCACGCGCTGTTCGTCGCGTACGTCCCAGCCGACGCGCCGCGCTATGCGTTTGCAGCCATCGTCGAACACGGCGGCGGCGGGGGATCAACCGCTGCGCCACTGGTGCGCGACGTGATGAACATGGTGCTCGAACTCGATCCGATCGCCCCTGAGGGGGTGTCGGGTACGGCCGCGCCGATCGCACCCAGTCCCGCAATCGGCAGCGAGCGGGAGGGCTAGCGCCATGGCTTATACATTTGGTGCGATCAAGCCTGACACGCTGGTTGAAAAACTGTGGCGGGTGCACTGGCCCGTCCTGGTGCTCGTCGCCGCAGTTGCCGCTATCGGCACCGGCGCTTTGTACTCGGTGGCTGGCGGATCGTTCCAGCCGTGGGCCGAGCGCCATGCGTTGCGCTTCTTGATCGCCTTTGCGCTGGTTGTTGCGATGGCTGTCGTCCGGCCCGAAGTCTGGCTAAAAGCCGCTTATCCAGCCTATGCATTGGCGCTGGTGCTGTTGCTGCTGGTGCCGTTCATCGGTGTTGAGGCGCTTGGCGCGCGGCGCTGGATCGGATTTGGCAGTCTGACCTTCCAGCCGTCAGAATTGATGAAGCTGGCGCTGATCGCTGGCCTCGCGCGCTATTATCAATGGCTGCCGGTCTCGCAGGTTTCGCTGCCCAAATGGGTCGCCATTCCGTTGCTGATGATTGCCATTCCCGTCGCACTGACGTTGCGCCAGCCCGACCTTGGCTCGGCGGCTCTGTTTGGTGTGCTCGGCATGTCGCTGATGTTCCTGGCGGGTGTTTCGTCGTTGTATTTTGTGGCAGCTGGCGCCGCCATCGTCGCTGCCTCGCCGTTGGTGTGGTCAAACCTGCACGATTATCAGCGCCGCCGCGTCGAGATCTTTCTCGACCCCGAAAAAGATCCACTGGGTGCGGGCTATCACATCACGCAATCTAAAATCGCGCTCGGCGCGGGTGGCGTTTCCGGCAAAGGCTATATGCAGGGCACGCAAAGCCAGCTCGACTTCGTGCCGGAAACGCATACCGATTTTATCGCCGCCATGCTGGGCGAGGAGTGGGGCTTTGCAGGCCTGCTGCTGCTGCTGACACTTTATGGTCTGATCCTGCTGATGATGCTGTCGATGGCGTGGCGCTGCCAGAACCGGTTTGGCCGCCTGCTGATCGCGGGCACAGCGATGACGCTGTTCGTCTACGTGTTCATCAATATTGCGATGGTGACGGGCCTGGTGCCGGTGGTCGGCGTGCCGCTCCCGCTGGTCTCCTATGGCGGCACGTCGATGATGACGCTGATGATCGGGCTCGGGCTCGCGATGTCTGGATATGTGCACGGCCAAGAGGCGATCCGGCGGGATGAAGTCGGCCGGTTTTGGTGACAAATCCGGGGCCCGCTGGCGCGGGCTAGACAGGGGCTGCGGCGGGTGCTACGCCTCGCCAAATCGGGGGCCGGGTTCGGCCCCCTTTGCTATCTGCTGACAGCGTAGATGGCAGACGGGCGGTTAGCTCAGTTGGTAGAGCAGGTGACTCTTAATCACCGGGTCCACGGTTCGAGCCCGTGACCGCCCACCATTTTCATGTTTTGCTGCCGCCCAATAGCGTTCGTGTTGGGATGCAACCATTCTCCCATTCCGTAACTCGAGCTTGCCACGGCTTCCTTGCCGATCCGCTCCGGTTTTGCCGTTGTTCGTGCCATCACACGAGCACCGCCGTTTGAATGCTCGTTGAGCTGGACGTATTCTCCAGGCAAGGCGTCACAGCAGATCGCGCTAGCGGTAATACAACATGCCGAGCGCCAGAACCTGGTTGCCCGCCCACTGGCCGATCGGCAGGCGGATTTGGTTGATGCGCTCGAACAAATCGAATTTCTCGGCTGTGCCGCAAATCGCG
>JANMOL010000097.1:0-14350 GCA_031369245.1 Hyphomicrobium sp.
CTCTGCCTTGGGTCGACTCCTGACTGCGAACTCATGTGGGCGCATTATGCCGCCAAACACAGTGGCATCTGCCTGGAATTCTCGACGCAAAATGAAACGTTCGGTGGCGCTTTACGGGTATCATACCGCGAAGACTACCCGCTGCTCGACCTCACGTCCCATGAATATAGTGATAACCTTGCTACACTTCTTACCAAGTCTGCCGCGTGGTGGTACGAGCGCGAGTACCGCTTAATTGCCCAGGAAAAATCCCGAGCCAATGGGTTCGAGACGTTGTTGGCGGATGCCAACCTCATTCAAATGCCAGAGGGCGCGCTGACTGCCGTCATCGCGGGATGTCTGGCCCCTGATTCAGTGGTAGGGATAATCAGAGATATGGTCAGTAAGTCAGGGCAGTCTGTAAATATAAAACGTGCTGTAAGGGCTCGCGACATGTACAAGATTGTCATTGATGCTATGTAGTATTCGGTGTGTGGTCCACAATAAATGCAGATCCAAGTAGGGTGCAAGCGCGGCGATTAGTTCGCGGCGTATAGCGCCGCGAGGCTTGGAAGGAGATCTTCCACAACGTCATCCCCGCGCCCGCGACTTCGTCGCGCGTAGGACTTCTGGGACCCAGTCAAGTGTCCGCGAGTCGACGCTTTGCTGTCCGAAATCTCGGACCAACTCTCCATTCTCTAAACTGATGCATGTCTGGATCCCGGCCTTCGCCGGGATGACGAAGCTGGGGTGGGGTTTTGTGCGGCTGTCCATCGGCCCTACTCAATGTAGAGAAGACGCCTTCAAATGCCCTTCTTCCTTGGCAGTGCGCGGCTGTCGCGGCCGGCGAGGTTGGCGGCGCGTTGCAGTTCGGCGCGGAACACGTCGCGCTTTTCGTGAATGGACGCGATGACGAGGCCGGTTGGCACGCCAAGGCCGACGAGCGCAGCCTCCGACAATTGCAAGCTGGCTTCGATCGTCTCGGGCACCGCGTCGTTGACGCCGAGCGCGTAGAGATGGCTGGCGTGGGCCGCATCCTTGGCGCGCGCGACGATGACGAGCGCCGGGTAGGCTTGGCGCAGCGCCTTCACGATCTCGTCGATTTCGGACTGGGTGTGGATTGTGATGATCGCAGCCTTGGCGGTATCGAGCCCGCACTTTTTCAGGAACTCGATCTGGCGCACGTCGCCGAAGTAGACCGGCTTGCCCTCGCGCCGGGCGTTGCCGACGAGGCGCGGCTCGCGGTCGACGGCGATGTAGCGGACGTCATGTTCGGCCAGCATGTCGCCGATCAGCTGGCCGACGCGGCCGTAGCCGACGACAAGGGCTTTGGCCTGGGTTTCGAGTGACGGCACGGCGAGCAACTCGGGATTGGCGGCGGAGGGCGGCGCAAATTTTGCCGAGATCTTGCGGCCGAGCCAGTGCAGGGCCGGGATGGCGGCCATCGAGAGTGCGACGGAGGTCAGCAGCGCGCTCGTCAGTCCGGCGCTGATCAGCTTGTAACTGAGGGCCAGCGTCAGAATGACGAAGGCGAATTCGCCGCCGGGGGCGAGCAGGGCCGCCGTCTCGATCGCGGCCGGGTTTGAGACTTTATACAGGCGCGCCAGCGCGTAGATGACGATGGCCTGCAGCGCCAGCAGCCCGATCGTGGTCGCGAGGATGCTGAACGGATTGGCGGCCAGCACGGTCAGATCGAGGCTCAGGCCGACGGAGAAAAAGAACAGCCCGAGCAGCAGCGACTTGATCGGTTCGATTGTTGTTTCGATGGCGCGGCGGTATTCGGTCTCGGCCAGCAGCAGGCCGGCGACGAAGGCGCCAAGCGCCAGCGAAAGGCCGGCGGCGGCGGTTGCGAAGCTGGTGCCGACCGCGACGAACAGCGTTGTGGCGATGAACAGGTCGTGGCTCTGGGTTTGTGCGACGAGGCGGAACAACGGCTGCAGCAGAAAGCGGCAGACGACGACGATCGCTGCCAGCGCGGCGGCTGCCTGCGCCAGCGCTTTCATGATCCCGCTGGCAATCGATCCCCCGGCGCTGGGGTCGAGCACGCCGAGCAAGAACAGGATCGGCACGACAGCCAGATCCTGAAACAGCAGGATCGCGAAGCTGGCGCGGCCGGCGCCCGATGATAAGCGTTTTTGGCCCGCAAGTAGCTCAATGACGATGGCGGTTGACGACAGCGACAGTGCGGCGCCGACAACCAGCGCGCTGACCGGCGTCAATCCGAGTGCGATGCCGATCAGCGCGATGACGCTGGATGAGATGACGACCTGCAATGCGCCGAGGCCGAAGACCAGGCGGCGCATTGTCAGCAAGCGCTCAAACGACAATTCGAGCCCGATCAGAAATAGCAGGAAGACGACGCCGAGTTCGGCCAGCGTGCCGACCCGCTCGGGGCTCGAGATCGTGATCCACTCGACGATCGGCCATTGGGCGGCGAGCAGGCCGAGGCCCTTGGGGCTGATCAGCGCGCCCGCCAGCAGGAAGCCGAGCACGGGGCTGATGCGAAAGCGGTGCATGACCGGCACGACAACGCCGGCGGTGCCAAGGAACAGGAGCGCGTCCTTGTAGGACTGGAGGTCGATCGGTGCGGACAAACATCACCTCATGAGCAGGCGGCCAACTATGCCGGTGCGCGGGCCGCAGCTCCACTGTTGAATTGACGCGATCACGGGCGGCGTGCGGGCAGGCAACCCCGTTCGCCTGGCGCGCTTCTGGTGCGCCTCTGGCGCGGTCGGCGTCCGGGCGCGGCGGCCGTGGCTGTCGCGGGTTCACCGGCGGCGATACAACACAGCTGCTCGGCATCACAGGCTCCGCGCTCAAGACCTGCGATGGGCGAGGCTGCAAGGCTCCGGCGATGGTTAACCGGGCATTAGCTGAAGTCCTCTAATTGTATGGAGTGCAGCGCGGGCCCGGTGGGGGCAGGCGCCATGCGTTGTGTGGGTTGCGTCTATGGGCGTGCGGGACATTTGCGTCTGATGGGCTTGTTTCGCCGATACAGGTCCGGTGACGGCGCCTCCGGCGTGGGTTCGGGTGCTGAGCCGCGGTTTGGGCCGCCGCCGCTCCCGCCACTGTTTTCAACTTTTTCGAGTTTTGCTTTCAATCCGCGTGCCGGTGCTGGGCCTACACCAGAGCCACTCGCGCCGGTGACGCATCGTCATTACGGCTTCATCCGCCGGATGCTGGCGCGCTTGCCCTGGAAAATGCGCTTGCTGGTGATTGCGCCGCTGGTCGCGGTTGCCGGGTCGGCGGCATTTCTGGCGGTGATGATGGTCTATTATACGATCTCGTTCCCGCATCCGCTGGCGATGCGCAACAAGGAGCGGGCGCCGGTTGTGCGCATTTTGGCGCGCGATGGGTCTGTGTTAGCCGAGCGCGGCGCGGCCCACGATTACATGCCGCTCGACATGCTGCCGCCACACGTTATGGCCGCCGTGGTCGCGACCGAGGATCGCCGGTTCTTTGAACACTACGGGCTTGATCCGGTCGGACTGTTGCGGGCGTTCTTTGCCAACCTGCGGGCCGGGCGCTTTGCCCAGGGCGGATCGACGGTCACGCAGCAGCTGGCGAAGAATTTATTTCTGTCGTCGGATCGGACCCTTGGGCGCAAAGTCGAGGAGCTGACGCTGGCGCTGTGGCTTGAGCTCAGGCTTTCGAAGCGCGACATTCTCGAGCTGTACTTGAACCGGGTGTACTTCGGCGGCGGGGCCTACGGTATCGAAGCCGCCAGCCAGCGCTATTTCGACAAATCGGCGCGCGCGCTGACGCTGACTGAAGGCGCCGTGCTTGCAGGATTGCTCAAAGCCCCGTCGAAGTATTCGCCGGCCTCGAGCCCCGCTGCTGCCAAGGCGCGGGCGCGGGTCGTGCTGGGCCGCATGGTCGATGCCGGCATGATTGCCGATGATGATCGCAATATCGCTGCGCTCGAGCGCGTGACATTTGCGCAAAGCAAGAGCCAGAAAGATACCACCGGGGTCGAATACGCGGTTGATTTCGTGCTGGAGCATTTGCCGCCTCTGGTCGGCGGCGGTCATGCCGAAGTTGTGGTCGAGACCACGCTCGATGCCGATTTGCAGCGCCGCGCCAACGATATCGTGGCCAAGAGCCTGGCGCGCCAGGGCGAGGCGCTGGGGGTCAGTCAAGCCGCCGTTGTGGTGCTGGACACCGAGGGCGGCATTCGCGCGCTGATCGGCGGGCGCAACTATGCCGAAAGCCAATTCAACCGCGCGATCAAAGCCCGCCGCCAGCCGGGCTCGGCATTCAAGCCGTTTGTCTATCTGGCCGCGCTCGAAGCCGGCATGACGCCCGATACAATCAGCTACGATCTACCGCTGACGATTGGCGGCTGGTCGCCGCGCAACGACAACGGTCAGTATACCGGCGAGATCAGCTTACGCCGCGCGCTGGCGCAATCGGTCAACACGGTGGCTGTGCGGCTCAATCAGGATGTTGGCGCTGGCCGAACAGCCCAAGTGGCGCGCCGCCTCGGCATAAAATCGGAATTGCGCGAAGGCCCGTCTCTGGCCCTTGGCACATCGGAAACGACGCTGCTCGAAATGACCGGGGCCTACGGTGTTCTGGGCAACGGCGGCACGGCCATCGAGCCGCATGCCATTCGGCGTGTGCGCATCAGTTCAGGCCGCGTGCTGTTTGCGCGCGAAGCCGCGCGCACGGATACGATCGTTGATCCGGTCAATGTCGGCGCGATGAACGATATGCTGAATGCCGCGTTGCTGTCGGGCACTGGCCGGCGGGCGGCGATTGCCGATCATCCGGCGGCTGGCAAGACGGGGACGACGCAGGACTTTCGTGACGCCTGGTTCGTTGGATACACCAGCCACCTGACGGCGGGCGTGTGGATCGGCAACGACAACGGCAAACCGATGAACCACGCGGTGGGCGGCGGCCTGCCGGCTGAAATATGGCGGCAACTCATGCAAGTAGCGCACGACGGCAAGGCCCCGCTTGCGCTGCCAGGGACCATGCGCGAGGCGGTGGTTTCAGCCGTGGTGCCGATGCCGCCGATGGCGTCCCGGAGCGGGCAGTTTCCGGCGTCGAATGCGCCGCGTGTGGCGCGGATATTCGAGCTGCTGCCGTGGCTCAACCGCGATCAAGGGCCCGCGTCCGCGCCCATGATGGCCGATACGAGCAACCCGCGCACCGCCGTGACGGCGCCGCCGGCGCGCTATCCAACTGAGCGGATCGATGAAGACTTTATCGCCCGCGCGCTGAGCGAGACCGTGAGCCCGCAAGTGACCGCGGGCGCGCCTGACGCGAAGCCAAGGCCGCAGGGCATGATGTCCCTTGGCCGCTGGTGGTAAGCCGGATCAGGTGGCGGTGAAGTTTCGGGCGGCGCTAAAGCTTCAGGCGGGTTTGCCGTTCTGCGGGCCGTAGCGATGCAGATCAAGTCCGTAGATTTGCAGCCAGCGTTTGGCGGCTTCGAACTCCGGCAGCGTTCTGCGGACCAGCGCCCAGAACTTTGGCCCGTGGTTCATCTCAGCGAGATGGGCGACTTCATGGGCGACGACATAATCAAGAATATGCGGTGGTGCGAGCACCAAGCGCCACGAGAACGCCAGCACCCGCGTCGTCGAGCAGGAGCCCCAGCGGCTGGTCTGATCGCGCACGGCGATGCGCGCGGCCTTGAGTTTCAGAAAGCCTGCGTGATGTCCAACGCGTGTATCAAGATCGCGCTTGGCTTCGTCGAACAGCCAGGCCCGCAAGCGGCGCGGAGCTGATGCCTTTGGGCCGGGCACGCGGATTTCCGGGCGGTGGCCTTCGATCCGAACGACCGAGATGATGCGGGTCGATTGTTCGTTGGTGAACACGATGCGGTGCGGTTCTCCGCGCAACGGCATGGCCGCGCCACAGCGGAACGGTACGGGATCTGGCAGGCTATCAAGCCGCTCGCGCACCCACTCGATATGGCGGCTGAGAAATGATCCAGCTTCGTCGAGATCGCACTGCACCGGCAGCGTCACGATGACGGCGCGGCTTGTCCGGCTGACGCGCAAGGTCAGGCGGCGAGCACCGGGATGTCTGCGAACCTGCAGTTGAGCGCCGAAGTCTTCCAGCCGGGCTGCCGGCTTTTGAGACGGCGCTGCCGCTTTGGTTCGCCGCATCCGTGATGACCCCTCGATCGTTCAAAAAAAACTAAAACACGGCCGATACCGCTGCGTACTGCAATCACTGCACGCACGCGCCTGAACTAGCAAGGTTCGCGACGCCGCTCCATAGAGAAAGTGATCACGTATTCTTGCCGAATGAAACTGTGGCGCACTGGCCGCAACATGCGCGCCGCATCTACGGCAGGTTTTTGTTCAGCGCGTCGATCACTTGTTCAACATCGGTGGTGTGTGGAATATGTGTGACGAAGGCGCCGTCTTTGCCCATCAAATAGATGATCGCGGCATGATCGTAGGTGTAGCTGCCCGGTGTTTTGTCGTCTTCGATCTTTTGAAAGTACACTCGGTAGGCTTTTGCCGCGGCGGCAACCTCGGCTTCACTGCCGGTTAAACCGGTAAGACGCGGGTGAAAGCTCTTGACATAGGCTTTCATTTTTTCTGGCGTATCACGCGCGGCATCAAGGGTGATGAACACCGGCGTGACGATGTCGGCTTTGTTGCCGAGCTTGTCGAGTGCCGCTGACATGACCTGCAGACCGGACGGGCAAATATCGGGGCAGTTGGTGAAGCCAAAGAACACCAGCATATAGCGGCCGAGAAAGTCCTTCTCCGTGACCCGCTTGCCGGTCTGGTCGGTGAGCGTGAAGGGCCCGCCAATCAGTGCTTTGCCGGTTGTTTGGGTGGCCGGCGTGCTGGTCGATGGCGGCGCTTGCTGGTTGACCGCGACGAGGGCGAGGGCCGCGCCGGCAACAAGGCCCCCAAGGATCAACGCCATCGTCCGGCTGCTCATTGCTTGAAGTCTCCGTGGTGGATTGTGTAACTAGGGGCGTGACCCTTAACCTTGCAGACAGGGTTTTCGGCGCCGCGGATGTCTGATTGGAGTCTGGTCTATCCGGCCCGGCCGTACAAGTGGACAGAGGCTGCGGCGTGCGGTCACCAACCGGGGCGCGGCCGCGGCGGGCCGCGCGGGATCGGCGAAGCGCGAGGATTGAACGAACGTGCGACCACCACAATCGTCATCGGGCATCAAAGGCATTATCAACGACCGGGAGAGTCAGCTCCGGCTGGTGACGAGCGTGCGGCTGCGCTGGGCGGCGGTGCTTGGTCAGCTGATCACCATCGGCGTGGTGCTCGGCTATTATGGGTTTTCGCTCGATGTCGGCAGTTGCCTGATTTTGGTGGCGCTGTCAGCTTGGTTGAACGTGTTCTTGTCGATCCGGTTTCCAGCGCGGCACCGGCTCAGCACGCGGTTTGCAACGTGCCTTTTGGCCTATGACATCTTGCAACTCGCGGCGCTGTTGTACTTCACCGGGGGTCTACAAAATCCGTTTGCGGTGCTGCTGGCAGCGCCGGTAACCGTGTCGGCTGCCACGCTGCCGCCGAAATACACAATTTTTCTTGGATTGGTGGTTGCCGCGTCGGCGGGCTTCCTCGTCTCCCACAGCTACCCGCTGCCGTGGTTTGAGGGCCAGCGGCTCGAGCTGCCACGGGATTATAAGCTCGGCATTTTGACCGCGCTGGTCGCCGCAACGGGATTTCTGGCGTTCTACACGTGGCGGCTGAGCAAGGAGTCGCGGCAGATGTCGGCGGCGCTGGCGGCGACCGATATGGTGCTGGCGAGCGAGCAGCGGTTGCATGCCCTAGATGGATTGGCGGCCGCTGCCGCCCATGAACTTGGCACCCCGCTGTCGACCATTGTGCTGGTTGCCAAGGAACTTGAGCATGAGCTGGGTGCTGAAAGCCGCTATCGCGAGGACCTGCAGCTATTGCGCACGCAGGCCATGCGCTGTCGCGAGATCCTGCAAAAGCTGACGCGCAGCCCAGACGATCAGGATCCAATGCACGCCAGCATCACGGTGCGTGAGATCCTTGAGGAATCCTCGGCACCGCACCGTATTAGCGGCAAGCGCGTTGCCATCACGGCCAGTCCGATGGCGGGGCTTGACGGTGAGCAGCGCGACGAGCCTGTTGGTCACCGGCGGCCTGGCGTTATCTATGGGCTTGGCAACATCATCGAGAACGCTACTGATTTTGCCGCCACCCAGGTTGAGATCGATGCGCGCTGGGGCGCGAGCGACGTCGTGGTGACCATTTCCGATGATGGCCCTGGGTTTGCGCCTGAGCTGATGGATACGATCGGTGAGCCGTATGTCACCACTCGCCGCCTCGAAGACAAACGCGACAAGGGCCATTCGGGGCTGGGCCTTGGGTTTTTTATTGCTAAAACGCTGCTGGAGCGCTCGGGCGCCAGCGTCAATTTCATGAATCAGACGGCGCCGCGAACGGGTGCCATCGTGCGGGTCACGTGGCCGCGTCCGGCGTTCGAATTGCGGACCGATGCGTTCAGCTGGCCCGGTGGGGCGCGCTTTCCGAAATCCTAGCGATCCGGGTGAGCCAAGAAATCGGGATGCGAAAGGGGTCCGGCGCGGTCCGAAATCGTTAATCTTTGATCCTGGGTCTGCAAACTGAGCGGCAATGCCCGAAAGTAACCCTGCGAGACGCTTTTCCGTGCAACAAAGGGTTGCGCCTGGATAGACCACGTTGGAATATAGCGCGAGCCCGCAAAACAAGGGGTCATCGATCCTCGGAGGGTCACTTGTCGACCGAAGACCTGTCTTTCAAACAAGACGAACTGCCAGAGGATCGTTCGCTCGTCATCGTTGATGACGACCGGGCCTTTCTGCAGCGCCTCGCGCGGGCCATGGAGCTGCGCGGGTTCGAGGTGCGGTTTGGGCACTCCGTGGCCGAGGGCGTCGAACTGATCCGCGAAAAGGCACCGGCATTTGCGGTGGTCGATATGCGGCTTGAAGACGGGACGGGGCTCGACGTGATCGCGGAACTCGCACGCGCGCGGCCCGATGCACGCGCCATCGTGCTGACCGGATATGGCAACATCGCGACCGCTGTCAGCGCGGTCAAACTCGGGGCGGTCGATTATCTCGCCAAGCCGGCCGATGCTGACGATGTGACGGACGCCTTGCTCGCACCGTCCGACAGCAAGGCGCGGCCGCCGGATAATCCGATGTCGGCTGACCGGGTGCGCTGGGAACATATTCAGCGCGTTTATGAACTGTGCAATCGCAACGTCTCGGAGACGGCGCGGCGGCTCAACATGCATCGCCGGACGCTGCAGCGCATCCTCGCCAAGCGGGCGCCGAAGTAAACGCGCCGCTCGGCCTATTGACTGTGATCGCGCTCAAAGCATTTGCGCCGGATCGATGAGATTTTGCAGGCGCGCCGCCGCCAGCCGTGCAAACGCCAGTGTTATGGCTTTGCGGCGGCTGGCCGCCAGGGCGCTGGGTTCGGGGTGGCGCATGACATCGCCGCCATAGGCATCGGCCAAGATCAAGCCGGCGCGGGCTGGCAAAATTTCAAGCGGGAAATCCGGCGCGACTGCAAAGTACAGCTGATTGCAAAAATCCCAGTATTCTGGCCATTTTTGGTCGGCACGGAAGTCAGCAATGCTCGATTTGATTTCAATGATCCAGATTTGTGATTGCGGACCGATGGCCATCACGTCGGCGCGGCGGCCGTTGCGCAGCGGCACTTCATCGAGGCATTCGAGGCCCAGGGCGCGCAGGGTCCGCCGCACGCCGCGCCGGACCGCCGACGCGCCTGAAAGTTTGCCATCTGAGGCGTCGCACGCGGCAGGGGTTATCTCTATATTGTCTTGGATCGTGGCCATGGTGCCGCCATTATGCAGGCGGGAAAATTGAACTCAAGCACTTGGCGCGGGGCATGCTAGGGACCGCGATTGCGATACAAAAAAAGCCTGACGTGAGGAAACGGCTGTAATGGTTTTTTGGCGGGCAAAATCGGTCAAAACGGCGGGCGAGGCGCGCGACGCTGGCACGCCTGCTGCGCCAACCAATGTCGTGTCGCTGCCGGCGGCGCGGCTGTCCGAGCGGCTCGCCGATGTGCGCGGGTCAGACTTCAAATCCTACGAAGGCGCGGATGGCTCCGGCAATGCCGACGGCCAGCTGTTGATTGCCGCCGATCTTGAAATTCTGCCCGGTCAAACGCGGGCAATCGATAAGCTGCGCAAGGCGCTGGCCGCGCATCAGCCCGGTGCGCACGTGATGGTTCTTGGACCGCCCGGCACGGGGCGGCGCTCGGCGGCCCTGCATCTGGCGCGTCAGCACGCACTGACCTTGCCGCCGCCGAACGAATGGATCTACGTCTCCACCCTTGAACATCCGGACCGTCTGCAACTGTTTCCCGTTGGCCCGGGGGAAGCGCATCGGCTTGTCAAGGACACCAAGGCTGCCATTCGGCAAGCGCACGCAACACTCGACCGGATGATCGCCAGCGATGATCACCGGCTGACGCTCGATCTTTTCGAAGAGCAGCACCGGCATCGCAGCGAAAAGGTGTTTGACGCGCTGAAGCGGCGTGCAGAAGCCCAGAATATAGCGCTCGTCAAAACGCTTGAAGGGTACGTGCTGGCGCCGATGCACGAGGGCCGCGTGGTGCGGGCCGAGGTGTTTCGGGCATTGCCTGAATCGTTGCAGCGCGACGTTGAAACGAAAATGACCGGTTTTGAAACCGAGTTGCAAGCCCTGGTCGCGCAGCTGCCGGGGGCTGAAACCGAAGCCGATCAGAAGCATGCCGCGCTCTCACGCCAGACGGCGACGCGGGCCCTGTCGGTCAGCTTCAACGCACTCAAGTCCAGCAACCACGGTTTGCAGGCGCTGATCGAGACGGTCGAGGGCGACGCCCTGCAGCGCGCCACCGAACAGGCCCGCCGCCGCGACCCGGACGGGCAAAAGGCCAGCGGAGTTCTGCTGGCGATTGGACTGCCGGAAGATGATGCTGGAACCTCGGCGCCGGTGGTGTTTGCACGGAGCGTCTCGCGCGCCGACCTGTGTGGCGAAATCGGCCGCGATGGCGAAGGCACGGTGGCGTTACGCCCCGGGCATCTGGCGAATGCCAACGGCGGCGTTCTGATCGCCGAAGCCTGGCGGCTTGCAGCAGAACCGGAAGGCTGGGCGACGCTCAGCGCCGCGCTCGAGAGCCGGATGGTCACGCCGTTGTCGGCGCCGGGTCTGGCGCTTGCGGCTGCTGCCCTGCCGCTGTCTCTGACCGTTGTTCTGATTGCCGATGACGCGTCATTCGCCAGGCTGCAGGACATTGATTGCGGTATTGACCGGCATTTCCCGCGCATTTCGCGGTTCAATGGAACGGCATCGCGATCAGACGTCACGGAAGCGACGTTTGGGGCGTGGGTGGCAGCGCTGGCCCGGTCGCGCGACTTGTTGCCCGTCGAGCAAGCTGCTTCCAGCGCGTTGTATGCGGACGCAAGCGAGCGCAGCGGGACCGATGACGCCGTGTCGCTCGATATCGCCGTGCTGGCCGAGCTGCTGCGCGATGCCAACGCGATTGCGGCTGGTCATCACGCTAAAAGCGTGCGCGCTGGCGATGCTAAGGACGCCATCGCGCGCCGCAGAGAGCTGACCGCGCCGTGATCGCGCATGTGGCTGAGGCGTCGGAAGCCAGCGGCCGTGTGGTGGTGTGGATCGATCCGCTATCGCCGGTTTCGCCCTTAGCGCTCGAGACGGCTGCGCGGGTGGCGTCGGCCTACGGCTCGGAAATTGAAACCGTTGTGATCGATGCCGCTGATCTGACGCGCATTCGCGAGGTGCCGCACCGGCGCGTTGGGCGCGGGTTGGTGATCGATGCGCCCGCCGATGCTGCTGGACTGCTCGGCGAGCGCCAACGCAGACTGGCCGAGCGCTGGGCCAACGCCGCGGGCGTTCCGATCCGGCATTCCGTGCGGAACGGCCACGCGATCGACCGGCTTGCCGAGATGTGCGCCAGCAACGGACCGTGGAACATCATCACGCTGTCGAGCGTGCCGACCTCGGGCCTTGGGCCGGTGATCAGCGATATTTTGGCGAACATCAGTGGCGCGACCGGGGTGATCGTAACCGGCCGGAAAAGCCGCAAGCAATCCGGGCGGGTAGCCATCGTGGCCGAAGACGCCGAACGGCTGCCGTCGATGCTGCGGGCTGCGGAACGATTGCGCGCTGGCCATAGCCCGATCCACGTTCTGATCGCGGCCGAAACGAAGCCGGCCTATGCGGAGTTGGATGCCCAAGCGCGGCTGCTGGTTGGCAACCGGTCTGATGTTATTTTCGAAACGACAGGGCCGAGCCGCGGCGTCGATGGCGCGCTTGACGAGTGCTTGGTGCGGACGGCTGCCGGATTTGTCATCGCGCGCTTTGGCGGATTGCTGCTATCGGGCGACACCGCCCTGTCACGGCTCTTGAACATCGGAACAGCGCCGTTTTTGCTCGTTCGATAGCGCCTCGGGGACAGGCGCGGACCGTTACTGTCCGAGCCCGCGCAAGATGCGGCTGAGGTCTTCGGATCCGCCTTCTTGTTGCAATTGGTTCAAGATATCGCGAACGGCGGCTTCGGCGGCGCGCACGTCATCGGCGCTTGGTTCTCTGCCGTTTGGCGGCAACGTGAAGCCGCCGGGTGCGCTGCCGTCCGCACTCCCCTCGGGCTCAACGGCAATGACGGGGATCGGCCGGTCGGCGGTGCTCTCGACGGCAAGATCAACTTTTTTGAAGCCAACCATGCCGAGCAAGGTGGTTGGGACTTTATCGCGGATGCGGACTGTCAAGGCGACGTCATTGGGCGCGATCACGAGATCATACTGGGGGAGTTTTTTGCCGGGGCCGAGGTTGGCCTTGAGATAAGCCTGAACGGTGGCGCCGACGAGATCGCGCGGCTGGCCGAGCATTTTTCCACCCGCCGCTGAGGCGGCGTCGGCGGCTACCTGGAGTTGCGATTTGGCGCCATAGATGCGGCCGTAGTCGATGGCGAGTGCGATCAGGCCAAAAACCGGCACGATCATCAGGGCGAACAGGATGGCGGTGACGCCAGCTTCGTCACGCTTGAACGAAGAGCGTGGCCGGCGGGTGCTGCTAGCGGTGGCGTGCGTCATGGGCAAGTGGCTCACACGGAGGGCGGGGCCACAGGAGAGTGCGTGGTCTTGGTCAAAAAAGGCTTTCTGGTTTCGCCGCTGAGCAATGGAAATCGTGCCAAAACGCCAAGATTGAGCGGTTTGGTTAAGGCTTTAGGGCGCGCCGTCGCACAATGACACGCGCAGGGTGCGCCCTGAGCAGACCGTCAGGTCGAGAAAAATTCTGGGCCTGCCCCGGCAATGAGCGGATCGAGCTTGCCAACCACGTTGGCATCTTTGCCGTCATAGTCGATGGCGCTCAGCACGGCACGGATCGTCTCGAGCCGGGCGCGGCGCTGATCGTTGGCGCGCACCACCAGCCACGGCGCGATCGCGGTATGCGTGAAGCGGAACATCTCGACCTGTGCGGTCGTATAGGCGTCATATTTTTCAAGCGCGGCGAGGTCGATGTCTGACAGCTTCCATTGTTTGAGCGGATCGTGGCGGCGCTCATGGAAGCGCTGAAGCTGCATTTCGCGGCCAATCGACAAATAAAATTTGAACACACGGATGCCGTCGCGCACCAGCAGGCCTTCGAAATCAGGCGCTTCCCGCAGAAAAGTCGCGAGCTGATCGTCGGTGCAAAAGCCCATGACGCGCTCGACGCCGGCGCGATTGTACCACGAGCGATCGAACAGGACGATCTCGCCGGCGGTCGGCAGATGCGCGGCATAGCGCTGGAAGTACAGCTGCCCGCGTTCCGTCTCAGTGGGTTTCGTCAAGGCAACAGTGCGCGTGTTGCGCGGGTTGAGGTGCTGCGAAATGGCGTTGATGCACGAGCCTTTGCCAGCGCCATCCCGGCCTTCGTAGAGGATCAAAATCCGGCCGCGTGTCTTGATGTTGTGAGCCTGCAGCTTGACGAGTTCGATCTGCAGGCCGTGCAGCTGTTCTTCAAACGCTTCCCGTTTCAGCTTCTTGTCATAGGGATAACCGCCCGAGCGCATGGCTGCGTCTTCGATGTCTTTAGCAAGCTTCGGACTGTCGAGGGAAAAGCCTTTCGGCAGACTTGAGACGGCTGCCGTTTTGCTGGCGGGCGGCGGCGCGATGCTGGCGGCTGGTGCCTTTTCGGTGCTTTTGTCTTTGGCCTTGGCCATGCGGTGCTCCTCAAGCTGCCCGTTCTGTTGGGCGCACACGCTAGCACAGGAATTGCGGCCGCCGTTGCAGCCGGCGCTGTGTTGCGTTAAGCGGCGGCCGCGCTGTTTTCCGTTACGCCGCTGCCGCGGTGGGCCATTTGGCAATAAAAAAGGCCAGCAGCGCCCCCGCGGCTGCTGGCCTTTTC
>JANMOL010000101.1:0-1746 GCA_031369245.1 Hyphomicrobium sp.
CCGCGCCTGCTGCGCGGCCGGCTCGAGCGGCTGCGGCTCGTAGCGCTGCAGCGCGCAGCCGGCGCAGGCCAGCGCCAGCGCGAGCGCCGGCGCCAGTGTGGCAACTGCACCAACGCCGTTCCCTACGAAATCACCATCAACGGTGCGACGGGCGGCCGGGCGATGAGCTTTGGCATCAACTCGTTGAGTTATGAAGTCTACACCGACGCCGCACGCACCACCGGTTGGTCCAACACCACGGGCCCAGGCACTGTGACTGGCACCGGCACCGGCGTCGATCAAACGGTTACGGTCTACGGACGCGTGCCTGTGCAGAGCACGCCGCCAGCTGGCGCGTACACCGAC
Source organism: Hyphomicrobium sp. (assembly GCA_031369245.1). Classification (GTDB taxonomy): domain Bacteria; phylum Pseudomonadota; class Alphaproteobacteria; order Rhizobiales; family Hyphomicrobiaceae; genus Hyphomicrobium_B. The sequence goes on from JANMOL010000101.1 coordinate 346, forward strand.
ACACGCACCGTTACTGTCAGCTACTAAACTTAAGCCATAAAAGCAGCGGAAATCGTCATGCGCGCAAGTCTCGCCGTCCTCAGCACTGCCCTCTTCCTGAGCTCGTCCTACGCGCCGGTTTCCGCTGCTTCTTTACAAGTTTCCCCGGTGACGCTGGATATTCCAGCGCCCGGTTCGGCCACCACGTTGACGCTGAACAATACCGGCACGACGCCGCTCAAGGCTCAGATGCGGGTTTTCCGCTGGTCGATGGTCAACGGCAAAGAACATCTTGAACCGGCGACAGACGTTGTCGCGAGCCCGCCCATTGCAGCGCTGCAGCCCAGTGCCAACTATGTTGTGCGGGTCGTGCGGATCTCGAAGGCGCCGGTCGCGCAGGAAGAGACCTACCGTCTCGTTGTCGATGAAATTCCCGAGCCGTCGGCGCGTGTCAAAGGCACGGTGACGATGGCGTTCCGCTATTCGATCCCGGTATTTTTTACGCCGCAAGGCGCCAGTAGTTCTGACCTGATCTGGTCGACGGCGCAGCGCGACGGCAAACTGTATGTGTCTGCCACCAATACTGGCAATCGCCGCGTCCGCCTCGCCGACCTCGCGGTCGCTGACGGGGCTGGAAAGCGGGTCACGATTGCCAAGGGCCTGGCAGGTTATGTTTTCGCGCGTCAGAGCAAGAGTTGGGTAGCGCCTTTAGCTGTGCAGAAAGCGGCCTCGCCGCTGATTGTCACCGCCCAGGGCGATCTGGGACCCATCAATGCGCGCGCACTTCCGGAGGCGTCTCGCTGAATTCGTCTGCCTAGCGCTCGTCTGTTTTGCCCTTTTGCCGCCGGATATGGCGGCAGCCGATGAAGCACCGCCAAGCGCAGCAGAATTTCAGCTCGACGTCTCGATCAACGGACAACCGACCGGCCTTGTCGCCCGTTTCGCCGATCTCGGCGACGGACGCTTTGCATCGCCCGCCAGCGAGCTGCGCGAGCTTGGCGTTAAGGTGCCGGATGAAATGCCGGATGGCCAGCTCGTGCCGCTCGATGGATTTCGGGGCGTCAGCTACGTCTATGACGAGCAGAAGCAAGCCATCGCCCTTGAGCTCGACGACGAGCATCGGGTCCGCAAGGCCTATGACGCGCGCGGCGAGAGCAGCCAGGCCAAGCTCACGACAGCCGACTGGGGCGCCGTTCTCAATTACAGCGTCTTTGGTTCGACCGGCGGCGAAGATTTCATCTCGACGACCGGCACCGGCAGCTTTTCCGGCTTGAACACGACGCTCGATGCGCGCGTGATTTCGCCGCTCGGGATCCTGAGCCAGACCGGTATCGTCGGCATGACGCTGGCCGATGAAACGCAAGGCTTGCGGCTCGAGACGACCTACACATTCTCGGATGAAGACAACCTCGTCACGTGGCG
>JANMOL010000134.1:0-2078 GCA_031369245.1 Hyphomicrobium sp.
CGCCGGGACGTGTTTGCAAACCCGGACGTGCGCCGCGCCTTGATCACGCTGTTTGATTTCGAGTGGCTCAACCGCACGCTCTACAATGGGCTCTACAAACGCACAGAAAGCTATTTCGAGCGCTCGTATCTGTCGTCCGCCGGTAAGCCCGCTGATAGCGCGGAGCGGGACTTGTTAAAGCCATTCGCCGATGCCGTCCGGCCCGAATTCCTCGAGGGCCGCTACAAATTCCCCGTCAGCGACGGCAGTGGACAAAACCGGACCAACCAAAAGGCTGCCTTCGCGCTGCTCGGCAAGGCTGGATACGTGCTCAAGGACGGCCGCCTGGTGGAGGCCAAATCAGGCGCGCAGTTGGGCTTTGAAATTCTGGCCAACAACAATGCGCAGGAAGCCCTGCTGCTGAGTTATGCGCGCAGTTTGGAGCCGCTCGGCATTGCGGTGCGCGTGCGGGTCGTCGATAGCGCGCAATATCAAGAGCGGATCGCAACTTACGACTACGATATGATCCAGAATACCTGGAATGCCTCACTCTCGCCGGGCAACGAGCAACTGTTCCGCTGGTCGGCGGCCACGCGCGATGCCAAGGGCTCGTACAATTTTGCCGGCGTCGCCAATCCAGCGGCGGACGCAATGATCCAAGCGATGCTGCGGGCCAAATCGAAGGAAGAATTCATCTCAGCCGTCCACGCCCTCGATCGCGTGCTGCTGTCGGGCGACTACGCTATTCCCATGTTCCATGTGCCGCGCCAGTGGGTGGCGCATTGGGCGCGCCTGAAGCATCCCGATAAATCCCCGGTTTTCGGTTATGCGCTCGACGCCTGGTGGATTGCAGACACGCCATGAGCGAGGCTGTGATCGAGGCTGTGGGCGATGCCGTTCCGCACGCTTTCAACATGGCGCACTACTGCATAGGCCGGGCGGCGGCAGCGACCCCTGAGAAATCGGCGCTCCTGGTCTACGCTACGCCAGGTGCCAGCCAGCCGGTCGAGGACTGGCGTTTTATTGATCTTGAAAACGCGGTTTTGCAGCTCGCAGCTGGCCTTCGCAAGCGCGGCCTCAAGCCCGGCGACCGCGTCGCGATCCATCTTGGCAATCACAGCGCGTCGGCGCTGTTGTTCTTTGCAGCCATCGCAGGCGGCTTCATAGCACTGCCCGTGTCTGATCAGCTCACCTTGCCAGAGCTGCGCACGCTGCTCGACGATAGCGGTGCAGCCGTCATCGCAACCGCGCAACCGCTCGCCGATGACGCCGTGCCGACGGCCACGCGCGTGCTGCTGCCCCAAGACGTCGACGCTATGCTATGGGACGCCGCCGGTACCGGTTGCGGCCCGCCACCGCGCTATGCGGAGACCAGCGCCGATGACCCGGCGTTCCTGATCTATACCTCCGGCACGACCGCGAAACCGAAGGGTGTGCTGCACGCCCATCGCTCAGCGTGGGGACGGCGGCCGATGTATCAAGGCTGGTACGGCATCACACCCGATGACCGCGTGCTGCATGCCGGATCGTTCAATTGGACCTACACGCTGGGCGCTGGACTAACCGACCCGTGGGCCATCGGCGCAACCGCGATTGTCTATACGGGCGCCAAAAAACCCGAGCTATGGCCGCAGCTGATCGCGGCCACCGGCGCGACGATATTTGCAGCCGTGCCGGGTATCTTCCGGCAGATCCTGAAATACGCCGCACTAGGCGCGGACGATTTCGGTTCGCTGCGGCACGGTTTGATGGCGGGCGAAACGCCACCGCCAGACTTGATCACCGCGTGGACCGCTGCCACCGGACGGCCGCTCTACGAAGCGCTCGGTATGAGCGAGATCTCAACCTACATTTCGACCGGTCCATCGGTGCCGCACCGCGCCGGCGCGGTCGGTAAGGCCCAGGCCGGCCGCCGCATTGCAATCCTCGCGCTCGAAGGTGGCGATGATCCCCTGCCCGCTGGCAGCGACGGGCTGATCGCGGTCCATCGTTCGGATCCGGGGCTGATGCTGGGCTATTGGAACCGGCCCGCTGAAGACGCCGAAGTGCTGCGCGGCCCGTGGTTCACAGGCGGCGATATTGGCCGGATGGACGATGAC
>JANMOL010000144.1:0-6859 GCA_031369245.1 Hyphomicrobium sp.
AATCTCGGAGCCGGGGCGGGCGCGGGGCAAAAATTGCCGAGCCAGAAGCCAGCGACTGCGAAGGCTGCGGGTGGTCAACCGCCTGTTACGACGCCGACTGTTGCGAAGCCAGCCGCCGCAAAGGCTGCGATCGCCAAGCCAACTCCCAAGCCCGCGATTGCCGATCCCGAATTTCAGTGATGGACTAGATGGACTGAGCGGACCGTTCGGCCGGAAACCCGGCCGAGCGACCTTAAAATTGGCTACTCAGCCGCGCCCTGCTGCTGCTTGGCGCCCGTGCCGCGCTCAGACGATGCAACGGCCGGACGGCGGACGGCAACACGCGCCATGACGCGATCGACGAACTCGATCGAGCGTTCGGCGACATAGTTGCGCTGGCGGTCGAGCGTGACCAGGTGATAGCTGTCCTCAAGTACGCAAACCTCAACCAATCCAGCCATTTTGCGCTGCAACGCCATCGTATTCTTGATGTCGCTTTGGTCGTCGTGGCGGGGATGGAAGATCAGCGTGTGCAAGTTGATGCGCGGCAGCAAGGGCCGAACGTTGCGCACCAGCTTGAAGAATTCAAAGACGGTGCCGCCGCTACGAATGGTGATGTCGGACGGCAGACCGCCGTCGCCCTTCATGGCTTCGAGCGCAAAGTTGCGGACGCGTTCATCCTTGATGCCGTGCGGTGCTGGCGTGCGGAATGAAAATAGCCGCGCCGTCCACTTGTCGCTGACGAGGTGGAACAGCTTGATGGTGCGCGGAATCGCCCAGCCGTTGACGGCGAGCGTCGGTGCGAACAGCATGATACCGGCCGCTTCGGCGCCGCGGAACGCCGCTAAGCGAAGCGCCAGCACGGCACCGGCGGAGGCGCCCCCGATGAGAACCGTGTCGCAGGTTTTGCGCAGATCGTCGAACGCGGTCTCGACCGCCTGGTACCAATCGCGCCACGTCGACATGCCGGAAACGTCGGTGCCGAATGTCAGGCCGGGCACGACTGGGCAGTAGACCGAATGGCCCTGCCGGGCGAGCGACTGCGCCACGAACTTCAGTTCGAGCGGCGAGCCCCCCAATGAATGGATCAACAAAACGCCCGAACGGCCGCCGGGGATGTACAGACTGCCCCTAGGCGCCTGAAATTTCTCAGTAATTTTCATGCTTTACGTTGCACTCGCTCTTACACCACGCGAACAGACATAGGATGCCGCGGTTACCAATACCAACGCAACAATGTCGCGCCGCCACAGATGGGCAGGAATGTCCCCCCTTTGGAACTTAAGTCAGATATGAGATTGGTAGTACGAAGCCGCTGAAATGACCAGTTGTTTCAGATCAGACTTAAGCCCCTTTGGTAAACGCGGACCCATTGCCGCAGTGCAGCATAAGCGAGCAAGACTTAGCGGATCAGAGGGTTACCAATGGTGCGCTGCAACAATTAGAAATACTGATCACGCCGCGCGTTGATTTTGCCGCACAAACACAAATGCCTTGGACGCCTCCCCATATAGTTGGTTGTGCATCGCTGCTCTTGAGCGCTGCGGGCAACCGGTAGCGGCTTGCATGAAAACGTGTTCGAGGCGGCAACAGTTCTGCGTTCGCCGCGCGTAAGCGGGCCCTGTTCGCGCTCATTTCGCCCGCTATAGTCGGGCTTGGCCCTTTCACCGGCAAACAGCGGTGAGAGCAAATTAAGGAAATTCCATCCTTGGTCCGCATTCCTCGTGCCGTTATTTCCAGTGTCACAGCCTGTGCACTCGCCGCCTCGGCACTCGGCCCGACGCTGGCGCCAGCTTGGGCCGCAACGGAGCTTTCGCGCGCCGACTACGAGGATTGCCAGGCGCGCGATGAAGTAACACTCAAGGCCGCCATTGCCACCATTTCGACCGATGCGCTGACGGCCGGCGTCAAGTCCGTCGATTATCGCGCGCTGGTTGGCGAGCAGTGGCGCCGGCACGGCCTCGACGAGCTGCTCGACAAGCGCGTGGATCTGGCGATTGACGAGGTCAAGAACGAGACCAGCTGGTCGGAACTGATCAAGTCGCTGGGCAACAGCGAAACCTCACAGAAATTGGCGACCACGGTCGCTGAACGCGTGTACCGGTCGGACGCGGTCAAAGTGGCGCTGGAAGACATGGCGGCGGGCGTGGCGCGCGAGGTCGGTAAAACGATCGAATTCGCGAGCGTGGATGCCGCTGGCCCGCTGCTGACCTGCCTCAAGGCGTTCATCGGTCCGCGCTACGGCAGTGCGATTGCAGCCGCCGTCGCGGGCGATGCCGGCAAGGACCTCAATGTCGATTCCAGCACAGGTGGCGGCGAAGTCTCGGCGGGCGCTGTTCTCAAGCAGACCAGCGGCGGCATCGCTGGCGCGACGATCCTGATTGTGCGCCGCCAGCTCGCCAATCTGGCAACGCGGATCGGCCAGCGGGTGGTCGGCAGCGTGCTGTCGCGGCTGGTGTCGGTTGCGGCCGGCGGTGTCGGCCTGGTGCTGATCGCCAAGGATCTGTGGGAACTGCGCAACGGCGTTCTGCCGATTATCGCGACCGAAATGAAGGCGAAAACCACCAAGGACAAGGTTCAGGAGGAGATTGCCACGACGCTCGCCGAACAGGTTGGCGAACACGTCAAGGAGATCGGCTCGGCGTCGGCGGATCATGTCATCGAGATTTGGCAGGGCTTCAAACGCGCGCACGCTCTCGTTCTAAAAGTCGCCGAGCAGAACAGCGACTTCCGTACATTCCTCGATAGCGTGAAGCCCGCTACGCTGCCGCGGCTCGACGAAGTGGTATCCTTGCTGGTGGCAAACGAAGGCGAGAGCGGCCTTCTGAAACGGCTCGGCGACGGTTCACTCAATGAGGCCGTGCACGTCATGCCGGCCAAAGCGCTCGACATCGCGCGCGAAACCAAGTCGGTCGCGGCGGCGCAGGCGTCTTCATCGATCGCGGGCGATAACTTGGACAGAGTGCTCGAAGATGAGATTCACAAACGGGCCGCTCCGGCCGATTTCACGCGGGCAACCCTTGAGCGCGTCTTGTCGCTGGACGACCGCACGGCGGTGACGCGGCTTGCGACTGTGCCACGGGTCGCACGCGATGCGCTGTTCAGTCTGCAAACAACAGAACTCCGGTCGCTTGCCAAAAGCCTTTCTGACACCGAGCTGACGACGCTGGCGAGTTATTTGAATGGCTTGCAACCCGCGCCGCGCGAACTTGTGCTGCGGACGGTCGCTGCCGACCCGAGCCGGATGCAAGTGCTCGCCTCGAGCCCTGTTCGCGATGCCATCATCGCGAGCGCTGATCAGGGTGCAGCGGTGAGCATGATGCTGCAGCCCGTCACGGCGTTCGCGCCCCGCAGCATGCTGCACGACCTCGAACTGGCGTGGCGGGGGCGGGTCAATGCCCGGCTTTTGTGGGATAAACATCCCGCCGGAATCGCATTTTCAGCATTGTTGGCTGGGGTCTTGGGACTGTGGCTGAAGCGGCTATTCCGACCGCGCCGGACGGCGCCAGCATCGGTCAAAAGCCCGTAACTGCAGCGCGGCTGCTTTGCCACGGCAGACCGGCTGTCCACATGCGATCGGGCATCGCGGTTGCGCCTAGCCCCCCCGGCCCTGCTATAAGTCCGACTCGATAGGGGTCGAACGTGAGGCGGAGAGAGACATGCGCGCACGATTCAAAAGCGAAGAGGGAGTGAATATCGTGGGACTGAAGGCTCCAAGCATAATCACTTTCATGATGTCAGTCATTCTGGCCGTCATCGTGCTGATGTCGACATTTTTCAGCGCCGAGATTCCCGGCCTCAAGGGCAATGAGCTCTGGGCACTGCTGACCTCGTACACCATCCTGATGCTGGGCTGCATGGTCCGTGGGCTGTAAATCCGCCTGCTGGCCAGTCGTTCAATGATGATGGCGTCCAAGCGTGGTGCAGGCTTGGGACGGCAGCGACGTTGCAATTATGCGCTGCAAACCGTCCATGGTGCACGGCCGTGTGCGATCCTGTCGCGCGGCATCCGGCGCGGTAGTCGAAGCTGCGCGAAATCCTCCAAACTCTTTTGATGATGGATCCATTGCCAAAGATCTTTGCTCGCCGCGCGCGGCTTTCGATTGCCGCCATCATGTCGGCGCTGGTGTTGACGTGCGCCGCCTTCGTGGCGTTTCATGCAGCCGTTGGCCAGACAGAACCACAGGTGGTGCGCATTGACGTGCCGGTATCCAAGATTATGCCGCAGACAGTCTTCACGGCCGGCGGCGGCATCCAGCGCGTTGCGCGCTGAAGGTTGCGCTATACCTGCTAACCGAGGCGCGGCACGAGCGGCTTTGCTCTGACGAGGCCGCGGACTGAATTTCCGAGATAAACCGCGCCAGCGTGCGCTAGGTCATCCATCGTCAGACGGGCCTCAACCGCGCGGCCTTCTGCAATCAGCGCATCACGCAAGGTGCCGGGCAGTAGTCCACTCGTCAGACGCGGCGTCTCCAGACGGCCGTTGCGTTCGAGAAAAATTGTCGTGCGGCTGCCTTCGGCCAGTTCGCCAAGCTCGTTGAGATAAATCACCTCATCGGCTCCCAGCGTCTGGGAAAAATGCGCCCATTCGCGGTCGTAAAGATCGCGGCGCGTGGTCTTGTGATAGAGAAACAAATCAGCCGACTCAAGCCGAGTGTCCGATACGACATAGCGCATGACCGCATCGGGCGGTTGCGGCGGCTGGGGCGTGACAGCAACGGTTGTCTTGCCGTCTTCGTCCATCAGCAAGCGTACGCGCAGGCGCTCGGCGGTACGGCCTGCAAGGGCTGCATCAACGGCGCTGCGGACGCGGTCTTCGACGTATGAAAAGCCGAAATATCCGGCCGAGGCGGCGAGACGCTTCAAGTGGTAGGGGTAAAGCCAGATGCCGTTCGGCGGATCATAAAGCATCGTTTCGATCAGTTCGAAACGGCGCACCGGATCGGTCAGGAATTTCATTTTAAGCAGGCACTCGGCGTATTCCTTGGGACCCTGCGAATCCGACACGACACCCGAGCCGATGCCTATTTCGCCGTGCCCTTGCCGGTCGATGACCGCGGTTCGGATGGCGACGTTGAACAGCGCCTTGCCATCGGGCGTAAAGCGGCCCATGGCGCCGCAATAGACGCCGCGCGGCTCTGTTTCAAGCCCGCGGATCAGCTCCATCGCCCGGATTTTAGGCGCACCTGTCACCGATCCAGGCGGGAAAATCGCGTTTAAAAGTTCAACCAGCCCGACGCCTTTTTTGAGTTCGGCACGGACGCCCGACGTCATCTGATGCAGCGTCTTAAAGGTCTCGATGGTAAACAGATCCGAGACGCTGACTGAGCCAAGATCGGCGATGCGCCCGAGATCATTGCGCATTAAATCGACGATCATCAGGTTTTCGGCCCGGCTCTTGATGTCGGTTGCCAGCGTGTGACGCACCTCGGCATCAGATTCCAGCGTGCCAGCGCGCGGCGCCGTGCCCTTCATCGGGCGGGTTGAAATCACGCGATCATGCTGTTCGATGAACAGTTCCGGCGACGCCGACAAGATCGTCACATCGCCGGTATCAACCAGCCCGCCGTACGACACGCGCTGCTTTAATCTCAGATCGCGATAGAGCGCGAGCGGCGAGCCTTGCAGATTGAACTTGGCCTTGAAGGTCAAATTGAGCTGATAGATATCGCCAGCGCGGATCTTGTTTTGAACCTCCTCGAAGCGCTCGAGATAAGCCGTGCTATCCCAAGTGTGCGCGAGCGCGCCGAGCGATGGATTGCCAATCGCTTCGGCGGTCAGCCAATTCTGGACTTCAGAGCCCGCAAGTTCGCGCGGGCTGGAGTAGAGCCCGAACCACAGCAGCGGCATGCGGCGCCCGGCCGGCATCAAATGCGCGAGCTTTGGCTCCAGAACGTAGCCGAGTTCATAGGAAAAGAAGCCGGCTGCGTGCAGGCCGCGCTCGAGACCCTTGGTCAGGGCATCGAGTGCGTCCGCGACCTCCTCAGGGCGATCGGCGCGGACGGTCTTGACGGGATGCTCGAACAGAATGGAGATCGCGTCGGGTCCGGTGCTGTTGTCGAGCAGCACAAAACCCTCGGCAAGCCGTGGCGTTTTTCCGGCTTTGGACGATTTTGCGGGTGCCGGATCCGGCGAGTGAGACTGCATAGGAGATTTGGACATTCTTCTGGGTTTAGCGTGATCACGCTCGATTTGCCACGCCTGCCAGGGGCCGGGGTGGTGCGGCGTTGCGCTGCGTGTGTGGCGACGCGACCCGGCCTGAATGATCAACTTGGCCGGGCGCGGCGGCGGCGGTCGCGGCGTTTTGGGCTAAAGCGCCGCTGTGGGTTCCCAAGGCCCAAATCTGTGCTATAGCTCCCGACATCAGCCGCTCGGGAACGTGCGGCTTTTATGTTCCCGACGCCCCGCCGCAGGGCCTCGGCTAAAATGGTGACGCGGGGTGGAGCAGCCCGGTAGCTCGTCAGGCTCATAACCTGAAGGTCGTTGGTTCAAATCCAGCCCCCGCAACCAACATCGTCGCAGTGAGCGGCTCGCCATCACTGGCCCAGAGACTGCGTTTGTCTGCTTAGTTTAAGTTGCATAAATGAGCACGCCTGATGCGCAGGGGTGGCGCCATGTCATGTTCAGGGCTGGCGATGAATTATTAGGTCGGGTCAGTGAGCCACTGGCGGGCTCGGCCAAGCGGCTCGCTGTTCGGCGACGACCCTCCATGCAGCACGCGCAATGGGATCATGCGGCTTGCAATGGCCTAAGACCTATCGCCGTTCGTCAAAAAATCTGCTGACGCTGGAGCCGCAACCTGCGCCAATGTCTCCGCTTCGTCCTTGAGATGAACGCCTGATGTTTGCCGGCGGCGGGCTTCCGTCATCAGATAGTGCAG
>JANMOL010000135.1:0-1537 GCA_031369245.1 Hyphomicrobium sp.
GCCGCGCATCCTCTTGCGGCTGAAGCAGGCCGGGACATTCTGCGCGCGGGCGGGTCGGCGGTCGATGCCGCAATCGCCATGCAACTGGTGCTTGGGCTGGTCGAGCCGCAGTCGTCGGGGCTCGGCGGCGGCGCGTTCGTCGTGCACTTTAATGCCGCCAAGGGCGAGGTCAAAACCTACGACGGGCGCGAGACCGCACCAGCGTCTGCCAAGCCTGACCGGTTTTTGAAAAACGGTCAGCCCATTGATTTCGACGAGGCCGTGCGCTCTAGCCTCAGCATCGGCGTGCCGGGCGTGATGCGCGTGATGGAGCTGGCTCATCAGCAACACGGAAAATTGCCGTGGGCGCGGCTTTTTGAGCCTGCGATCACGCTGGCGGATGCCGGATTTGCGGTCTCGCAGCGGCTGCATTTGCTGTTGCGCTGGCAGAGCGTGGAGCATTTTTCTGCGGCAGCGCGGGCGTATTTTTTCGACGAGGCGGGGGCTGTGCGGCCGAATGGATATCTGCTCAAGAACCCGGCCTATGCCGCGACGCTGCGGGCGCTGGCTGAGCGCGGGGCCTCGGCATTTTATGATGGCCCGATTGCCGAGGCGATCGTTGACGCCGTCAATTCGGGTCCGGCAGCTCAAGGCGATGTGACACGTGCGGATCTCAGCGGCTATCAAGCAAAGGAGCGTGCGCCGGTCTGCTTTGCGTATCGCACGCACAAGATTTGCGGCATGGGCGCGCCGTCGTCGGGCGGTATCACGATCGCGCAGACCTTGAAGCTGATCGAGCCTTTTGCACAGGTTCACGGGGCCGATGCCAAGCTGAGCGGCGCGGCGCTGCACGTCATCGCGGAAGCTGAAAAGCTGGCCTACGCCGATCGCAATCGCTATCTCGCTGATCCGGACGTCATCGCGATACCGGGCGGTTTGCTCGATGATGCGTATCTGGCGGAGCGGCGCAAACTGATCGATGTAACCAAGGCGATGGCGAAGCCCACGGCTGGCTTGCCGCCGGGCCTTGCCAAGCGCGCGTTTGGCTGGGACGCGACGCACGAAGCGGCGGGCACCAGCCATATCTCAGTTGTCGACGATGCCGGCAATGCGGTCGCGATGACGACCACGATCGAGAGCGCCTTTGGATCGGGCCACTGGGCGGCCGGGTTCCTGTTGAACAACCAGCTGACGGATTTTTCATTTCGGCCGGTTGACCCGGACGGCGCGCCAATCGCCAATGCGGTGGCGGGCGGGAAAAGGCCGCGCAGTTCGATGTCGCCGACCATCGTGCTCGACGCTGCTGGCGCATTCGAGGCCGCCACCGGCTCGCCGGGCGGCAGCCGGATCATTCTGTTTGTGATCAAATCGCTGGTCGCGATGCTGGATTGGGGGCTGGACCCGCAAGCCGCAGCGGCATTGATCAACTTTGGCAGTGAAGGCGGGCCATTGGTGATCGACTACGGGCTTTCGTCGATCTGGCCTGCACTCACGCTCAAAACCTATGGCCACGCGGTCAGCGCCGAGCTGTTGACCTCGGGGGTGCACACCATCATGC
>JANMOL010000161.1:0-2650 GCA_031369245.1 Hyphomicrobium sp.
GCGCGCAGCCGCAAAGCCTGATCCCGCTCAGTCGTTTTTATGGTCGAGCTTTTCAAGCATTTTGGCGATCCGCAGATAGCGCCCGAACGCATTGGCGACTGACATCGTCAGGCCGTCTGCGCCGCCGAGGAAATACCGGCGGAAAATATAGAATTTGATGAACGACACCGGGAACTCGACCACGAGGCGCGCCAGCAGGCCCGCACGCGAGCGCTTCGGCTGCGTGTCGGCGGCCAGCTGCGCAACGTAGTTCCATTTGGCGACCACGTGGTTCCAATCGCGATAGCTGTAGTGCCACAGCGGATGGCGCAGTTTATGCGGCCTGTCGGACACCGTGATGTCGAGCTTGTCCCAGTTTGGATTGGGGCCCGTGCGCGCGATCCGGCGATCGTAAATCAGCACCTGCTCGTGACAAAAGCCGAGCGGCGGCGGCTTGGTATGATGCGGAAAAATGACCGCCTTGCGCACGATCATCAAGCGCGGCGGCGCGGGCAGCGCAAACACGGCGCGGATTTCTGCCGCCATCGCCGGCGTCACGATCTCGTCGGCATCGAGCGAAAACACCATGTCATGGCTGCATTTGTCTTCGCCAAAATGGCGCTGCGGACCAAACCCAGGCCACGGGTTTGTGTAAACCACAGCACCGAGCGACTGTGCGATTTCAACGGTGGCATCCTTAGATCCCGCGTCGATCACCACGATTTCCGCGCCAAGCGGCAGCGCTGCACGGATCGTCGCCGCGATCCGGTCGGCTTCGTTGAGCGTGCGGATCAGCACGCTGAGCGGGATCGCGGCCTCAGCCATGGCTAGAACGGATCCTTCCGCAAGCCGGCGTAGTAGAGTTTCTTTTTGATCGCACGCAGCCACTTTTTTGGCCGCGATTTCGGCCGCGCCGGCATCATCGGATCAACGACGTTGCGCCCGCGTCCACTGTGACGCGCAACGCCCGGCAGCAGATAGGCGACCGTGCGGCCATCGGCTTTGATCGCGCCCGACATTTGATCGTGCAGCATCCGCTTGAACGGCTTGTAGTGCTCATAAAGGCTTTTGCGGATCAGCCCCGGGTTGGACGACCAGCCGAAAAATTCCGGATGCGCGTTGGTGCGCATGATGTGGAACTGTTGACCGCCAAGCGCCAAAGCGTCCGAGCGCCGACGAAACTTCGGTTTGATTTCATCAAACGCCCGCACCGAAACGTTGGCAACCTTGTCGTTGCTGTCCAGCAAGCCGATGGCAGCCCGCCATTCGATCGGACCATCAAACACCCAGTCGTCTTCGAGGTGGAAAATATAGGGTGTTTCAGCGGCTGCATACAGCCGGTCGATCGAGCCCATCAGGCCGAGACGGTCGGGGCCCGAGAGCACGCGCATCGCTGGATACTGGCGCGTGACTTCGGCGATAACGGCGGCGTCGGTTGAATCCTCAGACAGGATGTAGCGTCCGCCAGTATTGTAGGCCTGGAACGTCGCCAGCGTTTCCGCCAGCAGGTCGAGCCGACCGCAGCTGGTGATGCAGACCGTCACCTGGTCGGGAATGGCCGCTAATTTTTGATCGGCATTTTGAGTTTGTGACACCGCGCGCCTGTCGGTTGGCTTGGCCATTTCGGTTGTTCCCGAAGCCTTACGGCAGACGGCCTGCAACGGCAATTGGGCGACGGGCGCTGCCCGCACAAATCCGGGGGCCGGCGCAAGCCGCGTGCCGCAAGGCGTGCCAGCACGCCGGCTAGATGTAAGGCGTGCCAGCACGCCGGTCAGATGTGAGCCGTGCCAGCAAGCCGGCCGGGCGCTGCCGTTAAGGAGCCCCGAATCTGTGTCCCGAGCACGGATCAGCGCGCAAATAGCGCACCAACGCAGGTTGCAGCGGCGTCTCGCGCTTGACTTCGCCCGCTTTGTTCCCAATCTTCGGCCCGGCTGGATGCGAGTCCGGACGGTCCCGGTTAACGGGGGCCATCCGGCAGGCTTTTGGCAGTGTGCAACAACTGAAGGAGACAGGACCATCCGCAAACCCATGCGCCCCGAGCCACAGAGCCGGGAACAATCCGGGCCCAAGATCAACGACCAGATCCGGGCCCGCGAAGTCCGATTGATCGACGAGACAGGCCAGAACGTCGGCGTTGTCGCCAAGTTTGACGCCATCGCCCGGGCCGAATCCGTCGGCCTCGATTTGGTTGAAATCTCGCCCGACGCCGAGCCGCCGGTGTGCAAGATCCTCGACTTCGGAAAATTCAAATTCCAAGAGCAGAAAAAGGCCGCCGAGGCCCGCAAGAATCAGAAAATCGTCGAGTTGAAGGAGATCAAGATGCGTCCCGGCATCGATGATCACGACTACGACGTCAAAATGCGCGCCATCCGCCGGTTTTTCGAAGAGGGTGACAAGGTCAAGATCACGCTGCGCTTTCGCGGCCGTGAAATGGCCCACTCGCAGCTTGGCATGGCAGTGCTTCAACGCGTCAAGGCCGACACCGATCCGATCGCCAAGGTCGAGAGCGAGCCGCGCTTCGAGGGCAAGCAGATGGTCATGGTGCTGGCGCCGAAGTAATTCATGCCGCAGTCAAAGACTTGAGATGGGACGACGCGAACCAGAACAGGTGCGCGGCGTTTTGTTTTGCCGAGCGGACAGCTGATGAGCGCTTTAAGCTTGCTGACCGGAG
>JANMOL010000184.1:0-2185 GCA_031369245.1 Hyphomicrobium sp.
CGCTGCCGTGGAACATCGAAGAGGGCAGTCGCGAGGCGCTTCTGGCACCCAATACGGTCGCGATCGACCAGAGTTATTTCCCGGACCTTGGAATCAAGGCGGTTTACAATCATGGCGAGATCAACGGCGTGAACGTCGAGATCGCCGCCACCACACGGCGCATCCGCTCCTTCACGACACTGCCGTTCGTGTTCACCTCCATCGAAAACGCCCGCCGGCTGACTGGCGCTGAACAGAACCAGGCGACGTATGAGCGCGTGCTGCTCTCGCCCGGCGCCGATCTCGAAACCGTGCGCTCTGAAATTCGCTCTAGGCTGCCCGATGCCGAAGTTCTAACGCAAATAGAATTCCGCAAGCGCAGTCAGGCCTATTGGCTATTCCAGACCGGCGCCGGTGCAGCCCTCATCGCGGGCGCGGTGCTCGGCCTGATCGTCGGCATCGTGATCGTGGCGCAGACGCTTTATTCAAGCACCAAGGACCACATCAATGAATTCGCGACCTTGCGAGCGCTCGGCGCGGGTGCCGGCTACATCGTCAAGGTCATCTTGATGCAGGCAATCCTCTCAGGCTTGATCGGGTTTGCGCTTGGCCTGGCGCTTAGCCTCGGGGTTATCCGGGCCGCGCAAGATACCAAACTGACGGTGATCATGACGCCGGAACTTGCAGCCACGCTGTTTGCCATCACCATCGGGATGTGCGTGTTCGCCGCCATCTCGGCCATCGTCAAAGTCGTCCGGATCGACCCGGCCGTCGTTTTCAGCCGCTAACGGATCCAGGAGAGTAGTCATGTCCGCAAAGCCTGATAGCAAAGTCATCCTGGAAGCCCAGGGCATCGTCAAAATCCTTGGCGACGCGCCCAACCAAGTGAAGGTGCTGAAAAACATCGACCTGCAGCTGCAGACCGGCGAGCTGACCCTGATGATGGGCCCGTCGGGTTCCGGCAAGACCACGCTGCTCTCGATCCTCGGCTGCATCCTGTCGCCAACCGAAGGCCGACTCAGCGTTGCGGGTCACCCGACACAAGGGCTGAGCGCCGAGGGCCTCGCCAATCTGCGCCGCAAGCACGTCGGCTTCATATTCCAGGGCTACAATCTGGTACCGACGCTGACGGCGGTCGAAAACATCATGCTGGCGCTCGATCTGCGTGACCAAACCGGGCCGGATGCCTACGACAATGCGGCCGACGCGCTCGAGGCCGTCGGCCTCGGCCACCGTCTCAATGCGTTTCCGTCGAAAATGTCGGGCGGCGAAAAGCAGCGCGTCGCGATTGCCCGCGCACTCGCCGGATCGCCGTCGGTGATCCTGGCCGATGAGCCGACTGCCGCGCTCGACGGCACTAACGGCCTCGCTGTTATGGAACTGCTGGCCAAGGTCGCGCAGGATACCAAACGCGCCGTGCTGGCCGTGACGCACGATCACCGCACGCTGCAGTTTGCCGATCGCATCGTGCGCATCGACGACGGCCGGATTGCTGGCTCGGAACGCCCCAAGCGCGATGCGGCCGCAACGGGCCACGCCGCTCCGCAAATGGCCGAGCATTAAGCGCAGGCTCGGACACGTCACCGCAAAGCAAAAATCGCAAAGCAAAACGAGGAGCCGCAAAGCGGGCTCCCCGTTGGTGATTGATCAGCAGGCCGCCTGATCAGATGATCAGGAAGTCCGCAAACGTGACACTAGGAACACCGGTCAAGGTGGCGAACACCGTCTGCCCGCCCGCCACACTGCCGTTGCTGTCGTAGGTCAGCGTGCCGGTTGTGGTGTTGTAGATGATGCGATCATCGGCGGCCGCAATATCAGTCGACAGCGCGAACGCACCCGCCGCCAGCGCCCCGTTGATGCCCACCGCCGTGAAGATTGCGTTGTCGAGGTGGATACGATCAATGCCTGTTTCAAAGCCGTTGGCGGTGTCTCTATTGGTCAATGCGTTCAGCGCTGAATTAAAGATGAAGCTGTCGGCCCCGAGACCGCCGGTCAAAATATCGTTGCCAAGCCCGCCATTGATGACGTTGTCAAGTCCATCGCCGGTCAGAATGTCATTGAAAGCCGAGCCGATGATGTTTTCAAAGCCGCTCGTCTGGTCCAATGCGGCATCACCATTCAGCACCGCGCCGGCTAAGAATTGCCCTTGTGTCGCCAAATTCAAGTCGACGCGCACAGCCGTCAGTGAGCCCGCGTAGCTCAGCGT
>JANMOL010000242.1:0-6393 GCA_031369245.1 Hyphomicrobium sp.
AGGCCCGAAATGCAGCGCTTGTTTACCACGAATAATCCAAGCAAGATGTTGTTTTATATCAATAAAAAATTCGTTCTGGAAACTTATCCCCGGGGGTTGGGCGGGCGCTATTCTGGTCCATGAGGGAGCTCTCAACAGGACCAGGCCAGCAATGGACGATACTCCGAATTTGACACTGCCCTACATTCTGGCAGCCCAGTCGCAAAAGCACGTCACACACAACGAGGCCATCCGGGCGCTCGACTGCCTGGTGCAGCTGACGGTCTTGGATCGCGATCTGGCGGCCCCGCCCGTCGCGCCCGCTGAAGGCGATCGCTATCTCGTCGCTGCCAGCCCGTCGGGCGCATGGGCAGGGCAGGCCGGTAAAATTGCAGCCTTCCAGGACGCAGCATGGTTGTTCTATGCGCCGAAGGAAGGCTGGATCGCATGGGTCGCCGACGAGAATACGGCACTGGTCTATGATGGGGCGGCCTGGCTGGCCATGTCATCGGGCGGTGGCGCCAGCGACCACGGCGCACTGACCGGGTTGGCCGACGACGATCACCCGCAGTATCTCAACACCGCGCGCGGCGACGTGCGCTATACGCCCGTCAATCCGCTGACGCTCGGGGTCAACGCGACCGCCGATGCGACCAACAAGCTCGCCGTCAGCAGCGCGGCCTCGCTGTTCAATCATATCGGCAGCGGCGGTCATCAGATCAAAATCAACAAGGCCGCTGCGGCCGACACCGCGAGCTTTCTGTTTCAGACGGCGTTTTCAGGCCGCGCGGAACTCGGCACCACCGGTGACGATGACTTTCACTTCAAGGTCAGTGCCAATGGCTCGACGTATAACGAGGCCATTCTGATCAATCGCACAACGGGTGCGGTAACATTTCCCAACACCGCGCTTGGCACCGGCACGGTCACGAACGTCGCGACAGGAACAGGCTTGACGGGCGGACCGATCACCGCAACCGGCACGATTGCACTGGCCAACATGGCGGCCGCCACCTTGAAAGGCAACAACACGGGTGCTGCTGCAGCACCCGCCGATCTGACAGCGGCGCAGGTAAAAGCCCTGCTGGCTATTGCTGCGAGTGATGTTTCAGGCTTGGCGGCGATTGCCACCTCAGGCTCGGCCTCAAACCTGATTGCGGGAACCGTGCCCGCGGCCCAGATGGCGGCCCACACCGGCGATGTCACCAGCCCGGCCGGCTCGAACGTCACGACGATTGCCGCTAATGCCGTCAGCAACGCTAAAGCCGCGCAGATGGCGGCCAACACGCTCAAGGGCAATAACACTGGCGCGACCGCCAACGCTGGCGATTTGACGGTTGCACAGGCCAAGACCCTGCTGGCTATTGCGGCGAGCGATGTTTCAGGCTTGGCGGCGATTGCCACGTCAGGCTCGGCCTCAAACCTGATTGCGGGAACCGTGCCCGCAGCTCAGATGCCGGCCCACAGCGGTGATGTCACGAGTGCGGCTGGCAGCGTGGCGCTGACGTTGACCGACAACGCCGTCTCAATGGCCAAGCTCGCCGATGCTCCGGCGTGGTCATTGCTGCTGCACAACGCCGCGACGACCGGCGATCCATCGTATGCCAAAATCAGCGACCTTCCAGACCGCTCGGCTTTTGGTACCGGCGACAAAATTTTGATCGAAGAAAGCACCGGCGAGCTGCGCCGCATTGATTTTGCCGATCTGCCGGGCGCAGGCGGCGGCCTGTCGAGTGCTTACGGTGCGATCACCGACGGCACCACGACCGCAAGTGCCGCCAGCGCCGATACCTTCAAGTTGCGCTCCGGCAGCGGCATCGCCGTGACGGTTGCCAGCAACGATCCAACGCACGGCGACAACGCCATCGTTGATCTTGCGAGTGCTGCAGCCGGTACGATCAAAGGCAATGCCACGGCCTCAGCGGCCGTACCGATCGACTTGAGTGCCAGCCAAGTGGCAGCGTTGCTGCGCATGGGCGATTTCGAATATGCCAATCGGTCTGCACCATTAGCGTTTTCAGACTATCTGCACATCTCAACGCCAACAGGCGGCTTCATCAACGCGGCGATCAGTGCGGGAACGATTGCGGTCGCGGCCGCAACAAGCTTTGATGGCAATCATCCTGGCGTCGTGCTGTTGCGCTCCTCGACGACGGCCAATAGCGGCTACTACAGCAGTCTCCCCCAAACCATTCGGCCTGCCGGCGGCGAGCGCTTTGACGTGGTATTCCGCACCCCCGCTGCGCTGACGACGACAACCGTTCGTTTGGGTTTGCATGACACGCTGACCTCAGCGGACGCCGTCGATGGCTGCTATTTAGAACTTCCAGCAACCGGCGCGATTGTTGGAAAAACATCAAGCAATTCGACCCGCTCCACCACGGCGACAATCGCGACGCTCGCAGTGAACACGTGGTATCACGCCCGTATTCAGCTTAATGCCGCGGCAACGGCGGTTGATTTCACAATCTTCAGCGACAGCGGGACACAGCTCGGCACGGCGCAGCTGACAACCAACATTCCGATAGCATCGGGCCGGGAAGTCGGCGCCGGCGTGGTTGCAACAAACTCGGGCACAGTCGCCAGCGACCTGATCAACCTCGACTACATGAGCGTCGGGGTCCGCGGCCGAAATCTAACGCGCGGGGCCCTGAATTAGCGCCCGCTTCGATCATACCTCCGGCCGGCAGAAAGGGGGACGGTCTGGTAAAAGTTGTGCATGTCCGCGCAACAAAACGTCCCCTCAACCGCCCCGTCATCGCGAAGCGATGCTTAGCATCGACGGGCCACCTTCTCCCCAAGGGAGAAGGAAGTGGCGCACTTTCCTCTCCCGGCACGGAAGAGGATGCCGCGAAGCGGCAGGTGAGGGACTTGAGCACGCGACCGGCCTCAGGGTTAACGGCATCTCAAGACATTCCTGCGATCCCTGGATGCTGGCGGTCCAGAAGCGCGCAGGATTGGCGGCTGGCGCGATCGGCTGCCGCGTCTATGTCTCTCATCGCCCGCCGCGTGTTGTGCGCCTCATGAAGATCGTCGTCACGGGTGGAGCTGGGTTTATCGGTTCGGCGATCTGCCGGATGCTGATCCAGGAGCATCAGGTCCAAGTCGTCAATATCGACTGCCTGACATACGCAGCGAACCTGCAGTCGCTCGAAGCGATTGCGGAGCACAAGGGCTACGCCTTCTACCAAGTCAATATCTGCGATCGCGCAGCCATCACCGATATTCTCCGGCTCGAACAGCCAGACGCCATTATGCACTTGGCGGCTGAAAGCCACGTCGACCGCTCGATCACCGGCTCGGCCGCTTTCATCGAAACCAACATCACCGGCACATTCTCGATGCTGGAAGCGGCCCGCGCTTACTGGGCTGAATTACCCAAGCGCCGCAAGGATGCCTTCCGCTTTCTGCACATCTCGACAGACGAAGTGTTCGGCAGCCTCGCAGACCAAGGCTTGTTCACCGAGACTACGGCCTATGATCCGTCATCGCCGTATTCGGCCAGCAAAGCGGCGTCCGACCATCTGGCGATGGCCTGGCACCGCACTTACGGCTTGCCGGTCGTGCTATCGAACTGCTCGAACAACTACGGGCCGTACCATTTCCCTGAGAAGCTCATTCCGTTGATGATCACCAACGCGCTGCTCGGGCGCGATTTGCCGGTCTACGGCATGGGCATCAACGTGCGCGACTGGCTGCATGTCGAAGATCATGCCCGCGCACTGTGCTTGGCCGTCGGCAAAGGCATTCCGGGCGAGCGCTACGCCGTCGGCGGGCGCAATGAAAAAAGCAATCTCGAAGTCGTGCACGCCATTTGCGAACGGCTCGATGACGCAGCGCCGCGCGAAGATGGCGCATCGCATACCGCTGCGATCACGTTTGTCGAAGATCGCCCGGGGCATGATTTCCGCTACGCCATCGACCCCGCCAAGATCGAGCGTGAGCTGGGATGGCGCTCCACAGAGACCTTCGAGACCGGCCTCAACAAAACGGTCGCGTGGTATATTGAGCATGAGATGTGGTGGCTGCCGCTGCGGCTCAAGACCTATTCGGGCGAGCGCCTGGGCCTCATTAAAAAGTCGGCAGCAGCGTGATCGAGCGGGACCAGGGCTCGGCCATGGCAACATCAAGGATTGCCGTTATCGGTGCGTCGGGTCAGGTCGCGAAGGCCTTGGCGCGGGCAGCGCGCGACCGGGGTGACGCACTGGTGTGCGCTGGCCGTCCGGCGGCCGATATTGCCGATCGAGCCAGCCTTGCAACGCTCTTTGAGACAGTTCGGCCGGCGCTGGTCATCAATGCCGCGGCCTATACCGCCGTCGACAAGGCCGAGAGCGAGCCGGACGCAGCGCGGGCCGCCAATGAGCTGGGCCCCGCACATTTGGCCGCGTTATGCGCCGTCCACGGCGTACCGCTGATCCATATCTCAACAGACTATGTCTTCGATGGCCGTGCAACGCAGCCCTACACCGAAGACGCGCCGCGGGCGCCCATCAATGTCTATGGCCAAACCAAATCGGCGGGCGAAGATGCCATCCGCGCAGCCCTGGCGCAGCACGTCATCGTGCGTACCTCCTGGATCTACGGCCCTGACGGTCACAACTTCCTGAAGACGATGTTGCGGCTCGGGGCCGAGCGCGCGGTGCTGCGCGTCGTCGCCGATCAACACGGCACGCCGACCTCTGCTGATGACCTGGCAACGGCTCTGCTGGATATGGCGCGGTCGGTGTTGCGGGCCGCAGACGCAGCCCCGTGGGGCACGGTTCACGCGGCGAGTGCTGGCCAAACGACATGGCACGGCTTTGCGCATGAGATTTTTCAGCTGGCGTCGGACGCTGGCTTGAAGGTGCCAGCGCTCGAAGCGATCGAGGCGGCCGCCTATCCGGCCCCGGCCGCACGGCCGCGCTATTCCGTGCTCGATACAGATAAATTACAACGCACCTTCGGCATCGCGCTGCCACCCTGGCAGCACAGTCTGGCGCATTGCTTCAAAAGCCTTGTGCCCTCTCATACCTGACGACCGGGACGGAAGGATAATCCATGAAGGCGATCATTTTAGCGGGCGGCAGCGGTACGCGGCTCTACCCGATGACGCTGGCCGTTTCAAAGCAGATCCTGCCGGTCTACGATAAGCCGCTGATCTATTATCCGCTGTCGGTGCTGATGCTCGGCGGCGTGCGCGATATTCTCGTCATCTCGACGCCGCGCGATTTGCCAGCCTTCGCGGGCCTGCTGGGCGATGGCCGCCAGTGGGGCATCAATCTCAGCTACGCCGAGCAGCCGAGCCCCGATGGCTTGGCGCAGGCCTTTATCATCGGCGAGCGGTTCATCGGACGCGACCCGTGTGCGCTGGTACTCGGTGATAACATTTTCTACGGCCACGGATTATCGGATCTGGTGCGCGACGCCTTTCAATTGAAGTCTGGCGCAACGGTGTTTGCCCAGCAAGTCGCCGACCCCGAGCGCTACGGCGTGGTCGCATTCGATGCCCACGGGCGCGCGACCTCAATCGAGGAAAAGCCCAAGCAGCCCAAGTCGAACTGGGCCGTGCTCGGGCTCTACGCCTACGACAACGATGTCGTGCACATTGCCAAATCGCTGAAGCCGTCGGCCCGTGGCGAACTTGAGATCAGCAGCGTCAACGCGGCCTATTTAGCGCGCGGCGACTTGAACGTCCGCAAGATGGGGCGCGGCTTTGCCTGGTTCGATACCGGCACACCCGATAGCCTGTTGGACGCCGCCAATTATGTTGCAACGCTGGAAAAGCGCCAAGGACTGAAAGTCGCGAGCCCGGAAGAAATCGCCGTGCGGCAGGGGTTTATTACGCCCAGCGAGCTCGAAAAGCTGATCGCTGACCGCTATGCCCGCAATGACTACGGCCGCTATTTGAAGTCCGTCTTGTCCGAATACTAGGGCCGTGGCATAGCCGTGCCTCGTTCTTCGGCGGAGACTGCCCGTGACGGCGCCAGCCCAGGTCCTGATTGTCGACGACCATCCGCTCTATCTGGAAGCGCTGCAAAGCGCGATCCGGTCGGTGTTTCCCGATGCCGTGGCGGTTGAGGCCTGCTCGATCGATGCTGCGAAAATCGAACTGCAACGGCGCCATCGCTTCGACATTCTGCTGCTCGATTTGTCGTTGCCCGAGACACGCGGGCTCGATGGACTGCTGGAGCTGCGCTCGCTCTATCCAAAGCTGCCCATTCTCGTCGTGTCGGCACTGGAAGATCCGCGCATTATTCAGCAGGTGATCGGCTACGGCGCGGCCGGCTTCATCTCCAAGTCGGCCAGCCGGGACGACATCGGCGAGGCGTTGAAGCAGGTGCTCGACGGCTCGGTGGTGCTGCCGAAAGGTTATCGTGCGCCGTCATCCAATTCTGCCGACGGCCGCAGCAGCGAACTTGGGCAACGGCTGCAGAC
>JANMOL010000318.1:0-4425 GCA_031369245.1 Hyphomicrobium sp.
CGCGCAGCCTTAAGGCTTGGCGCCCAGGGCTCGCTTGATCGACGCTTCGATCAGGCTCTTGGCTTCGGCAGCATGGCCCCAATGATCGATCTTGACCCATTTTCCGGGCTCTAGATCTTTGTAGTGCGCGAAGAAATGCTCAATCTGCTCGATCGAGATCTGCGGAAGGTCGGTGTAGGTTTTGACGTTGTCGTAGCGCTTGGTCAGATGGCTCGACGGGACCGCGATGATTTTCTCATCTCCGCCGCCGTCATCCTCCATGACGAGCACGCCAACCGGGCGGCAATTGATGACGGCGCCCGGAACGATCGCGCGGGTATTGCAAACCAGCACGTCGATCGGGTCGCCGTCGGCCGACAGGGTGTGCGGAACGAAGCCGTAGTTCCCGGGAGAGCGCATCGGCGTGTAGAGGAAGCGATCGACGAACAGCGTGCCAGACGCCTTGTCCATTTCGTATTTAATCGGTTCGCCGCCGACCGGTACTTCGATGATGACGTTGATGTCTTCGGGCGGCGTGTGGCCGATCTTGATGGCATCAAGGCGCATGGCAGCTCCATCGGGGGAAACAGGTCTCAGTCATCCAATAGTTGCCGCGAATAGATGCGCTGCACAACGTGGCATTGGTTGCATGTCGTGCCGGCATGGAGCGGACCTGACCGTCGACCAGGCACGCTGCCAATCTCACTGTTACCGCCAGGCGCGTTACGGCCCGCCGAAGGCGATTTTTGTCAGGCTGGTGTCGCCGAATCGCTCCTGCGTTTCGCCGACCGGACGGCCGCCGCGCCGCCAGTAGAAATTCGCCGCACCGTCGTTGTCGGCCAGGGCCCAGACGATGAGCCCAGCCAGGCCGCGGACATCGAGATGGTGGCGGCAGGCCTCAAACAAATGCTCGCCGAGGCCGATGCCCTGATACACGGGCGCGATATAAAGCTCGTAAATTTCACCTTGGTAGCGGCCGCCCTTGCGGGCCTTGCCGCAGGAGGCATAACCGGCCACGACGCCGGCGGCCTCGACGACCAGCATGTGGTCGTCGGAGGCAATCGATTTGCACCACCAGGCGTGATCGCGGCGGCGAATCATGCGGTCGAGGTGAAGGGCCGGGATGATGCCGAGATAGGCGTGCCGCCAGGAGTCGCGAAACAAGCTCGCGAGAGCGTCGCTGTCCGTGCTTTTGACGGAACGCACTTTGATCAACGCCGACTGACCGATCATCGCCTGAGTGTAGCGGATCTTGAGTGCGGGCGCACCGGCGCTTTTCGACAAACGGCAGATGCGAAGAAGGGCGCCTCCGGTCTCAAGCCAGAAGCGCCCTTGATGATTGCTCAAACCTTGATCTTCCGCGCATCCGCGCCAGAAGTTCAGGGTCTTAGCTTCAGTCTTAGCCCTGGGGCTTCATCTGTTCAAACGACTTGGTCGTTGCCGAGCCAACCGTTTCGAAGGTCTGCTTGGCGACCTTGGTCGACAGATCGAAGAGTTCCTTCGACTGTGTGCCAGCCAGCGCGAACTGCTGCTGCCAGTAGTTGGCCTGCAGACGGGCGATTTCCGGGAAGGTGCGGGCGCGTGCCATGGCCTGGGCTGCTTCGAAGGCAGCTTCGGTGTTGGCAAGCGTGTTGGCCATCATCTTTTCGCCGATCGACTTGGCGCCGGCCTGGGTGGTCAGCATCACGTCTTCCATGACCTTGGTGTTGTCTTTCGCGACCGTCGTCATCTTGTGGTAGGCGTCACGCGTCTTGGCGACGGCGTCTTCCGCGAATGCCGACATATTTTCAGGGACCTTGGCGTCTTTGCCCGCGGTGAACATTTCCTGGGCCTGGCGCGTGAAGTCCTGGACCTGCTTGGTGAAGGCGTCGCTCATGGTCTGCTCCTGAGAAGCTGGCCGCGGCTACGTCCGCGGCGGGGGGAAATAAGTTTGCTCAACTTATATAGGGCAGCTCGTTGTGCAGTGCAATATAATTCTTCCGTGCAGCTCAAAAAAAATGCAAAGCCCCGGTTCTACGCCGCTGAATGCTGCTTTTGCCGGCTCCATCAGGCGCAACACGAATGGCATGCCAGCGGCTCTTCTCGCATGTGCGATATGTTAAAGTGGTTTGTGCAACCCATTAACCAAGCGCTGGAAATGCATCGCGATATCCGAGGGCCGCGCGGTCGAACAGGATGTCCGAAGGCGTCAACGGGCGGGCCAGCGCCAGCCCATCGAGCGTGCGGCAACGGGACAGTGCGACATAGGTCTGGCCATGCGCAAACGTGCCCCTGCCGAGGTCGACATAGACCCGGTCGAGCGTCAAGCCCTGGGCCTTATGGATGGTCAGGGCCCATGCCAGGCGCACGGGAAACTGCTTGAAGGTGCCAGCGACCGTCTCGACGATCTTTTCTGCGGCCTGGTCGTAGGCGTAACGGCGATGCTCCCACGAGACCTGATCGACCTCATACTCGCGGCCGTCGATCGCAATCCAAACCTGCTTGGCGCTGAGCCGCGCCACGCGGGCGACGGTGCCGTTGACCCACCGCCGGTCTGGATCGTTTCGCAGCAGCATGACCTTGGCGCCGGGCTTGAGGGTGAGCGCCGCGTCGGCTGGCTGAGCCGCCTCGTTGAATTCGCCGGAGACGCCGGCGTTAAAGGTCACGCCGTCGCCGGGCAAGGCTTCGAGATAGGCCGTGTTGATGCGCTTTGCAGCGGCGTTTGTCGGCGTCAAAATGACGTAGGGTTCGCCTTCGGCCAGCGTTCGAATGGGATGGACGCGGGCATTGAGCACGTCGAGCTGGCCGCGTTCGACATCGCCGTCGCGGATGGTGTTCAACACGTCGATCAGGTCGCTGTCAGTCTGACGGAACACATGGCCCAGTTCGAGGCGCTGGGTGCCGGCGCCGTCTTGCAGGGCTGCGACCGAAAAGAAGAATGGCCCGCCATAGGCGTCTTCGAGGTGTGCCGCCACGTCACCCTGTTGCACGACCGGGGGGAGCTGATGGAGATCACCGAACATCA
Source organism: Hyphomicrobium sp. (assembly GCA_031369245.1). GTDB lineage: Bacteria > Pseudomonadota > Alphaproteobacteria > Rhizobiales > Hyphomicrobiaceae > Hyphomicrobium_B. The sequence continues at coordinate 2,984 of JANMOL010000318.1, forward strand.
ACATGCGGACGCCGCCGAACGGCTCTTTCGGACGCCCGCGATTGATGCGCAACGACAGGTCTATGGCGGCCATGACGTCGGAACGGACCATCGAGACTTCGTCGATGACCAGGAAGTCGAGTTTGCGCATCAGCCGGCCGTTGCGGCTGCGGCGGATGTCGGCTGATTGAATGAGGCGCGGCGGAAATCCGAAAAACGAGTGGATGGTCTGGCCGCCGACATTGATGGCGGCGAGTCCGGTTGGGGCGAGCACGACCATGCGCTCGCTTGCGCGCTCGCGCAGAGCCTTCAGGAGCGTGGATTTGCCCGTCCCGGCCCGGCCGGTGACGAACAAATGCCCCGCACCCGTTTCGATGAAGTGGACGGCGGCATCAAATTCGGGTGTTGGCGTGACCCCGTCTGGCCAATGGCTTTGCGGGCCCGGCGCGGTGGCCGCTCGTTCATCTGTGCGGCCGGACAAACGATCGTTTCCCCTTTTTGCGATCACAGCCCGTCTCAGCGGCAGGCAGTGAGCGTCACGTATTGCGGACTGTTCCGCAACCGGCGGTGTAATCGTACATGAACCGTTCGATCCATTGGGCAGCTTTTAGAAAATCATTTCGCACAAAAGTGATGCAATCGGCGCGTTGGCGACGGTCTGTTAATGAACACGGTTTAATCATGGCTGCGACAGACGCTCGTGCCTCCTGCACGGAACTTTGTCAAATGGCGTGGTCTCCCGAACAGGGGGCCACGCCGTGTCGCTTGCAAAGCCGTATGGCCTGCAAAGCAGGGGATTGGCCCGGTTTTTTAGTCGCAAAACGGCTGACGCTCTGGGATCGGCTCACGCTCTGGGAACGGCTGACGCTGTGGCGTTCAGCGCCGATTGAGAAGCGCGCGCATCGTGGCGACTTCGCTTTCGCTGGTGCCGGCCGGCAGCGGCACGGTTTCGCGGGTGGTCAGAATGATGACCGGGATCGCCGTCTCATAGCCATCGTCGTCATAGCGGGTCTCGACCCGAACCGCGGCGACATCTTCAAAACGAATTTCGCTCGCTGACTTGGCCAGCAGGCCTGTGCGCTCGATCACCACCAGGCGGTCTTTGCCGTTGACGGTCACACGGGTGACTTCGCCGGTCTCGAACAGACTGATGAAGTAGGCTGCAGCTGCAATCAGGAAGATGGCTGCGAGGTAGATGTGCATGACGACGCTGACGTTGATCAGCGCCCGCGGGTCAACAATGAAAAGAGCCAATGCCGGTGCCAACAGGCCAAGCAAGATCATGGGCAGCGCGTAGCGCGCGCCGCCGTTTTCGGACTCGACACCGAAGTGTGCGGTCTCTGCACGGGTCTGCATGGGACGCCCCGTTAAAATCGATCAACCGTCAAATCAGCAAAAGGCTATCAACACATACCGTATGCAGATTAATAAACTGATAATGTTTGTTTGTTTCGCGGGCAGCC
>JANMOL010000334.1:0-1749 GCA_031369245.1 Hyphomicrobium sp.
GCGATGGTTCCGCCCAGGTCGCCATCGACGCCGCCGCGCATGCCAATGGCGGGCGGATCACCGCCGTCGTCTCGGCGCTGGCCTTGCTGTTTTCAGGCTACAGCCTGTGGGACAGCTCGCTCAAGGGCCCAGACCTGCAAGTCTTCGTGCCGCCGGTCATCCAGTACAGCTCGCCCTACAACAACTCCAATTTCGAAATGATCGCCGTGCCGGTGACGTTCGTCAACGACGGCGGGCGGACCGGCACGGTGCTGTCGCTTGAACTTGAAGTCACAACCGCCAAGAGCCCGAAGCCGAAGTGCTTCTACGCCGCTGATTTTGGCCGCTGGACGATGGATAAGACGCGCGCTGGCGCCTATGAGCCGTTCGCGCCGATCTCGTTGGCGGGTAAAGCCAGCCGCACCGAAACCGTGCTGTTTTATACCAAGGGACCGGCCGAAAAACCCGACCAGTTGGTGACAGAGCCAGGCATCTACCAGTTCAAGCTGACGCTCGATGAAGCCAAGGTCAGCGGCTGGGGTCCATTCGACCGGCTGGCTCAGCGTGCTCCCAGCGCGCTGTCGTTTGCGATGGAATTGCGCGACTACGATGCGCGCGCTTTCCAGAACGGCACCCTGCCGATGTACAGCACAACCGGCCGCTCGGCCAAAAGCGGCGATTCAGCTGCTCCCTGAGGACACATGCAAAAGGCCGCGCCTCGATGATCGAGACGCGGCCTGTTCGATGTAGTCGACCAACGTGCGTTGCGAGGGCTAGCCGTTGCCGCCGCCAAGGGCTGGCAGCTTGCTGACTTCTTCCGACGTCAATGACAGCTTTACGTTACTGCCGCCGCTGGTGATCTTGTCGCCCGGCACGGCAACAATGCCGGCCTTGCCGGTTGTCCGGACATGGATTTCGGCGACCGCGCCGGACGCGCCCGTGCGGACCCGATTGACCTTGCCGACTTCCTTGCCGTCCGAGCCCATCACAACCGTGCCGAGCGCGAGCTCAGCGGCTGCCGGAGCGGTTGATGGAGCGGCGGCAGATTTTTGTGGAGCAGCAGCATCGGCCGGTGCCGTCGCCGGTGTAGCGGCTGGCGCCGCGGGCGCTGCCGCCTCAGGTGCTGGCGCGGCTTCAGGAGCAGCGTCCGCTCCAGGCGCAGCAATCTCCGCTGCAGCAGCAGGCGCTGCCTCAGCCGGTACGGCTGCCGCAGGCGCTGGCTTAGCTGGAACGGCGGTCTCTGCCGCATGGGCTGCCAAGACGCCAAATCCGATCGATGCCATCACGGCCAGGGCCGCGGTCGAAATCTTGTGCGTGTTCGAAATCATGGGATGAGCCTCAGGGTTTGCTTCAATAACGTGTCCCGGAACGGCCGGGCCTTATGCGCGACGTCGTCCAGTGCAGGTTAAAACGGGCCGCATCGTGATATCGCCGATGCGGCCCGCGGTCGCGGTTGTGGATATGTGTCCTCAAGAGCCGATCGGTTAGCCCTTGGTCTCGGCCAGCTCCGGCAGCTTGCCGGCCTCATCCGACGTCAGTGAGATTTGGATCGTCTGGCCACCCTTGGCGATCTTGGCACCCGGGATGACGACCACCTTGCCGCCGAAGCCAAGGATCCCGCCGGTCTTGACGTGGATCTCTTCAACCACGCCGCCAGGCTGAGCCTTGACGCCTTTGACTTCACCGATCTTTTGACCGTCAGATCCAAACACCGCGGTCCCGACTGTCACATCCTTGATGCCAGGAACTGCAGTTGCCGCACTCTTGCCG
>JANMOL010000353.1:0-2185 GCA_031369245.1 Hyphomicrobium sp.
CCATCGATGTAGGTGATGTGGCTGGCGCAGTTGGCGGTTGAGGTGAAGCCCGGATCATAGGTAAACGCGCCGGTTGCCTTGTAGAGCTGCGCCACATCGATGACGTCAGGCCCGATGGTGCCTGAGCGGATCGGCAGCTCAACGCTCTTGCCGTCGACCGACAGATGGGCTGACGCGCCCGTCTTAGGGCTGCCGGGCTTGCTATCGTGCATATTCATCGCTCACCTCCTAGATGCACCCTGACCGAGGTCTGCGTTGGCCTATGATGGCGGTTGTTGAAACCGCCGGCGGCCTTCGCGGATGCGTCCGTCTGCTTCAACTCGCGTGAAATGACGCTGCTGCAGTAAGGGTTTAGCCGTTTTTTTGCAGTGCGGCAATGCCGCCTTTCGAAGGAGCCCAGGGGCTTTATTCAAGCCCTTCGATTATTGGCTCAGCGCGCGCCGTCCGCAAGCCGCGCTAATGCCTCGTCCCGGCCTAAAACCTCAAGAACGTCGAAAACCGGCGGCGACACCGTGCGCCCGGTCAGCGCCGCTCTGAGCGGCTGCGCGACTTTGCCGAGCTTGGCGCTGGTTTCTTCGGCATACGCCTTGACCAGATTTTCGAGCGCGGCGGCGGTCCAATCCGGCACCTGCTGGAAACGCGGGATCAGCGCAACAAGCGTTTCTTTGGCGCTGGCGTCGATCAGCTTTTGGGCCTTGTCGTCGAGCTTGAGCGGGCGTTCGGCCACAATGAACAGCGCGCCCGCGATCAGTTCGGCCAAAGTTTTCGCGCGCTCCTTGAGCGACGGCATGGCGCGCTCAAGTTTGTCCCAGCCGCGCGCCGCGAACCGGGCAGCGAGATAGCGTCCAGTCGCAACGCCTGGCATCAAGGCTGCGATCTCGTTTGCCAGGGCAACGTCGGACCGCGGCGGGGCTTTGGGGTCCACCGGCAACGCGCGCAGCGCTGCAAAATCAAGATGCGGTAGCATCTCTTGGATGCGCGACAGCAGGGCCGCGTCAACGCTCTGGCGAATATAGTGGCCGTTAAGATCGTCGAGTTTTTTGAAATCAAAGCGCGATGCGCTCTTGTTGATGCCATCGATATCGAACCAAGCCAGCAGCTGCTCGGTCGACATGATCTCATCGTCGCCGTGGCTCCAGCCGAGCCGCACGAGATAATTGCGCAGCGCTTCGGGCAGATAACCCATGTCGCGATAGTCTTCGACACCTTGCGCGCCGTGCCGCTTCGACAGCTTCGCGCCGTCCGGTCCGTGGATGAGCGGAACGTGCGCGAACTCTGGCACAGGCCAGCCGAGCCCCTGGTAGATCTGGGTTTGACGCGCGGTGTTTGTCAGATGATCGACGCCACGAACGACATGCGTCACGCCCATCTCGTGATCATCGACGACAACGGCGAGATTGTAGGTCGGGTTGCCGTCCGAGCGCAGGATGATCAAATCGTCGAGATCCTTGTTGGGAAACACGACCTGCCCTTGAACGTGATCGTGGACGGTTGTCTCGCCCGTGCGCGGGGCTTTGAGGCGCACCGTTGGCTTCACGTCTTGCGGCGCATCCGCTGCATCGCGGTCGCGCCACGGCGACAGGAAAATCTGCGGCCGGCCTTCGGCCTTGGCGAGCTCGCGCGCCGCATCGATCTCGGCCGGCGAAGCGTAGCAGTGATAGGCCGCGCCGCGAGCCAGCAATTCGAGGGCCGCGGCGCGATGACGATCCGCACGGGCAAACTGCGATACGGCTTCGCCGTCCCAGGTCAGGCCAAGCCATTTCAAGCCATCGAGGATGGCTGTCACCGCCGCCTCGCTGTTGCGTTCGCGATCGGTATCTTCGATGCGCAGCAAAAACTTGCCGCCGCGGCCGCGCGCATACAGCCAATTGAACAGCGCGGTCCGCCCGCCGCCGATGTGCAAATAACCGGTTGGAGACGGGGCGAAGCGCACAACTGGCGCGGCTTTTTTCGAGGCCTCGGGCATGGGACCTTTGTCACTACAATGGATTGATGATTGATATCGGTCCTCGTAGCATGCGCTTTCAGCCAAGTTAAGGGGTTGAACGCGGGCAGCTGGGACAAGACATCATGACGGCGCAGGGGCTACACAGCGCGCCGTATGGTGCGCCAGACGGCGGCCCGGATGGCCGCACGAACGGCCGCCGCGCGAGTGGCAGGATAGCCGCCAACGCTGCCCAGACCG
>JANMOL010000380.1:0-1646 GCA_031369245.1 Hyphomicrobium sp.
ATGGTTGCGCCCGTCAAGCGCAGCGCACCGCAAACGCCCAATAGCAAGGCCAAGACTGCGAGCGTGCAAGCAGGTGAGGCCACGGCAAAAATCGCTAAGACGTCCGGGCCGGTGCTCAAAAAGCAAGCGGCCAGCAATGCGAAGGCACCGGATCAAGTACCGTCAACGCCGAAGTCTTCGGCCAAAACGCTGGCTAAGAAAAACCATTAGAGCCAGTTCATTCGACCGTTGCGCAGGATCAGGATGCGATCTTGCGGGGCGTCGAGCGTTGGAACGAGCGCCGTGTCGAGTTGCAGGATAGCGCCGCGCGCCACACGGCTGACGCCGCCGTGGGTCACCGCCACCGTGTCGCGCTGTAACGTTGCAAGCCAGCGCCGCACGCGGTTTGTCAGGTCGGCGTAACTCTCGCCACCGCGCGGACGCCAGCCAAACGGATCTTTGCTTTTTGCAGCGACGCCGTCGCGGTCGCTGGAGGATAATTCGGACGCAAGGTGGCCTTCCCAGTGGCCGTAGTGCAATTCGATCAACGCAGCATCGACCCGGTAATCCTTGGTGCCCAATCCCATGGCGCCGCGGATGATGTCCATCGTGTCAATGGCGCGATCCAGAGGACTTGAGATGAAGTCGGCGGTCGCAATGTCTGGCAATAGTGTCGCAAGGCTGAGGCCATTGCGGAGCGCTTGTGCGCGCCCGTGCGCGTTGAGCCCGATGTTGGTCTGGCCTTGATAGCGGGCGTCACGGTTCCAATCGGTTTCACCGTGACGAATGAGATAGAGCGTGACGTCCGGTCTCAAGGGCAATGCTGGCACGCAGCCGTCCGTCAAGCGCTGTCACTCTTTGCAACCGAAATATCCGGCGCGTCTTCATTTTTCATGCCCTGGACGTGATAGCCGCTGTCGACGTGGTGGACTTCGCCAGTCACACCGCGAGCGAGATCCGACAGCAGGTACATGCCCGATGCGCCGACATCCTCAATCGTGACGGTGCGGCGCAGCGGCGAATTGTATTCGTTCCAGCGCAGGATGTAGCGGAAGTCGGAAATGCCTGATGCCGCCAGTGTTTTGATCGGACCGGCCGAAATGGCATTGACGCGAATTCCGGTTTTGCCGAGATCGGCTGCGAGATAGCGCACGCTGGCTTCGAGCGCCGCCTTGGCAACGCCCATGACGTTGTAGTGCGGCATGACTTTTTCAGCGCCGTAGTACGTCAGCGTCAGCAGCGAGCCGCCATCGGTCATCAGCTTTTCGGCGCGCTGGGCCAGGGCCGTGAACGAGTAGCAAGAAATCAGCAGCGACTGCGCGAAGTTCTTCTCCGTCGTATCGACATACCGGCCGTCGAGCTCGTTTTTGTCCGAGAAAGCGATGGCGTGGACGAGGAAATCAAGCCGGCCCCAGGCTTTGCCAAGCGTGTCAAAGACCGCGTCCATTGAGGCTGGGTCCGTCACGTCGCACGGCAGAACCAAATTTGAACCGAGTTCAGCAGCCAGCGGCTCGACGCGCTTTTTGAGGGCATCGCCTTGGAAGGTGAGGGCCACTTCGGCGCCTTGAGCTGCGCAGGCTTTCGCGATGCCCCACGCAATCGAGCGGTTGTTTGCGACGCCCATGATGAGGCCGCGCTTGCCCGCCATAAGGCTTCCCGCTGGCACG
>JANMOL010000396.1:0-5815 GCA_031369245.1 Hyphomicrobium sp.
ACGGAATGTGTGCTGCGATGCTGTCCCACGCATGCGCCGAAACGCTCGTTCCGAAGTGGCGCACCAGTGTTGCGCTGCGGCCGGCAGAACGATTGAAAACCCTGACATCACGCACGCCGGCGTCGAGAAATCCATAAACGATGGCGCGCGCCGACCCGCCCGCGCCCAAAACCAAAATGGGGCCTGCGCCGTCTTGCCACTGGGGTGCTGCGAGGTTGAGATTGGTCATAAAACCGTAGGTGTCGGTGTTGGCGCAGACGATCTCGCCGCCGTGCAGCCAGATGGTGTTGGCTGCGCCGACGGCGATCGCGGATGGCTCTTTGTGGTGCGCGATGGCGAACGCGGCTTCCTTATGCGGCACGGTGACATTGCAGCCGGCGAACCCGTGCTGGCCGAGCGTCGCCAGGAACGTCTCGACCTCCTCGGGCCGCACTGCTTCCTTGGTGTACGACCCTTCAATGCCGTAGGTTTTTAGCCAATAGCCATGGATCAGCGGCGAGCGCGAATGCGTGATGGGCCAGCCGATGACGCAGGCTTTTTTGCAATTGGCCGCCGTCATGCGGTCACCATGCCACGTTGGCGTAGTTCTGCGAGCAGCGGCAGCAGCGGCATGCCGAGGATGGTGAAGTAGTCGCCCTCGATCCGGTCAAACAATTGCACGCCCAGTCCTTCGAGTTCATAACCGCCGGCTGAGCGCAACAGCGCGTCTCCGGCACGGTTGACGTACGCGCCGAGAAATTCGTCCGAGAAGCGCCGCATCGACAGGCGTGCCGTATCCAGCGCATGCCACAGCACATCGTCGCCCTGCGCAAGCGCGACCGCGGAAACAAGCTCGTGGGTGCGGCCGCGCAAGCGGTCGAGCGTATCGCGGGCCTCCGCAACGGTTTCGGCCTTTGAAAAAAAACGGCTGCCGAGCGCCAGCACCTGGTCGGACCCAATGACCAGCGCGTCCGGGTGGGCGCGGGCCACGCTGGCGGCTTTCTCAGCGGCGAGCGCGGCTGCGATATCACTGGCTTCCACGCAGGCGTTGTCGCACATCATCGCGGCGCGGATCGCCGCCTCGTCGATGTCCGCTGGGATAATCTCAAAGGATAAACCTGCCGCCTCCAGCATCGTGCGGCGCGCGGAGCTGCCGGACGCCAAAATCAATCGTGCCGCCTCAGCCATGGCTTGGCTCGGCGTCAGGTTTCACGCCTGATTTGCGATCGTGAAGCAGCTTGATGATCATGGTCGCGGATTCTTCAATCGACCGGCGCGTTACATCGATAATCGGCCAGCCATAGGTGGCCGCCAATTTACGGGTGTAGGCGATCTCACCGGCAATGGCTTCACGATCGACGTAGCTTTCCAGATCACGATCGGCCAGCAGCACGGCGCGGTTGCGCCGGACTTCCACCAGCCGGTCGACGTTGCAGATCAGACAGACAACAAACGCGCTGTGCGGGGCCAGCAATTGCTCCGGCAATGCCACCTGCGGCACCAGCGGCAGATTGGTTATCTTATAGCCGCGCTGTGCGAGATAGAGACTGGTTGGCGTTTTGGATGTGCGTGAAATGCCAAGCACGACGATATCGGCGGTGTTCAGATCGTCGGGTAAGCGGCCGTCATCGTGCGCCATGGTGTAATTCATCGCATCGATGCGGCGGAAGTAATCGGCGTCCAGCACATGCTGGCCAGCAACGGTCGGGGTTTGCGGCGCGCCGAGATAGCCTTCGAAGACTTGCATGATCGGTTGCAGCACCGCTAAGCAGGGAATTTTCAAGGTCCGGCAATGCTGCTCGAGTTCGTTGGCCAGATCCTTGTTGACCACCGTATACAGCACCATGCCCGGTTCGCGTTCAATGTCGGTCAACACGCGCTTCAGCTGGCGCTGCGTGCGGACCAGCGGGTGCATATGCTCGATGGCGCGCACGAGCGGATATTGCACGGCGGCGGCCTTGGCGATGGCCGACAGTGTCTCGCCGGTCGAATCCGACACCAGGTGCATGTGAAAGAAACTAGGAAGCGACGCCGTCATGGGTGCATCAAACCGTTCGCGGGTCTGTTGATAAGACCGGGCTTATCCCAGCCCGGGCGGGGCCGGAGACGGGTTGAGACAACAACACACCCGCCGTCCACGGTGATACCCACATTTCGACGAAAGCGAACTGTTTTTCGCAGCTTCGGGCTAACAAGCAGCTTATTACGCTCATCGGCTGGTACTCCCAAGCTTTTCAACAGGCCCTTCATCCAAGTTGCTTCAACATTGCGTCGCCAAGTCCTTGATCAAAAAGTGTTCTAACGCTCTATTGCCGGCTGGGGCGGATATTGCCTAGTGATCGTGGCGGCACTAACCGGCTGTGGACGGGCTGTGGGTAGAGGCGGGAGGACGATCGAATTCCCGTAAGCCAAAGGCCTAAGAGTCATAACAGTAACCTTCAAAAAATTTTCGAAGGTTTTAAGTGAAGGGACGTCAGACGTGCAGGATCAGACAACGGCGACAGCAGGCCGGCGCTTTCTCAGCCCCTTCCAAGGGCTGGCAGTGGACCCGCCGCCGATCTGGCTGATGCGTCAAGCCGGACGGTATTTGCCCGAGTACAAGGCGACCCGCAAAGAGGCCGGCAGTTTTCTCGAGCTTTGCTACAACCCGAAACTTGCCGCCGAAGTCACGCTTCAGCCGATCCGGCGTTACGGCTTCGACGCGTCGATTTTGTTTTCCGATATTCTGGTTGTGCCCGACGCGCTTGGACAGGGCGTGACGTTTGCCGAAGGCGAAGGACCGCGTCTCGACCCGATCCGCACGGTTGCAGGCTTGGGCCGACTCGATCTAACAAAAGCGAATGCCAAGTATGCCATCGTCTGGGAAACGGTGGCGCGCTTGCGGCAAGACCTGCCGCGTGAAACGGCCTTGATCGGATTTTGCGGCGCGCCGTGGACGGTTGCGACGTACATGGCCGAAGGACGCGGTTCGACGGATCAGGCGCAAGCACGCGGCTGGGCGTATCGCGATCCGGCTGGATTTAGCCAGTTGATCGAGATTTTGACGGAGACCTCGATCGAGTATCTGAGCGGGCAGGTCAAAGCCGGCGCGGATGTATTGCAGATTTTCGATAGCTGGGCGGGCAGTCTGGCTGAAAACGAGTTCGAGACGTGGGTGCTGAAACCAACGGCGCGGATCGTGGCAGCTCTCAAAAAGCGTCATCCGGGCGTGCCCGTGATGGGCTTTCCGCGCGGCGCGGCCTCGCAGCTCAGGGATTTTGTCGAACGGACCGGCGTCGATGGTGTGAGTTGCGATACCTCGTGCCCGCTTGGCGTCATGCAGGCTGTCGCGGATAGCGGCGTCGGTGCTCAAGGCAACCTTGACCCGCTGTTGCTGGTGGCTGGCGGTGAGGCGCTTGACCAGCGTGCGGATGCGATCGTTGTGGCCATGCGCGGCCGGCCGTTTATCTTCAATCTCGGCCACGGCATTGTTCCAGAAACCCCGCCTGAACACGTTGCGCAACTCGTGGCGCGTGTCCGCCGGAAGGGGTGACGCCATGGTTGGGAAGGTCGTGGCGGGGAAGGTCGTGGCAGGTAAAGTCGGGGCGGTTGATGCGGCGGGAGCGTCTGCTGGACGGCGCGCTGGCATGGCGTTGCTGATAACGGTCGTCGTCACGGCCGCCACCGTCGCGATTTTTGGCGACCGGGCCTATTTGTGGATCAAGGCCGTGCACGTTGTGGCGGTCATGTCGTGGATGGCCGGACTTCTGTATCTTCCCCGGCTGTTCATCTATCACTGCGATGCGCCCAAGGGCTCAGTGCAATCCGAGACGTTCAAGGTCATGGAACGGCGGCTGATGCAGATCATCATGACGCCGGCGATGATCATTTCCTGGCTGCTGGGGCTCTGGCTGGGCGCGTCCGGCGGGCACTTCGCGGCGCCTTGGTTTTGGGCCAAACTGGTCTTTGTTGCTATTCTGACGGGTGTCCATCTGTACTTTGCCGCGGCCATCCGGGCCTTTGCCGTGGATCGCAACGAGAACGCGGCGCGGCACTGGCGGATTGTCAACGAGGCACCGACCCTGCTGATGATCGCCATTGTCATCCTGGTGATTGTTAAGCCGTTCTGAAATCATTGCGTTCAGCGCCAAATCTGCTATCCACTGTGACGTGTCCATAGAACTGGACCGCGGCCTGACGGGTTTCCCCGTCACGGATGAGCAAGCCCCATAGGTCTGCGATCCCAGGCAAAGCGCCCGCTTTGCACGCCGTCTCGTTATTCTGATCATTCCCCATCCCCACGAAGTCCACGCTATCCGTGGCACCCCCCGGAGCAATTTTATGAAGGAAATGAAGCTCGAGGACTTGAAGCGGAAATCACCCGCTGAGCTCGTTACGTTCGCTGAAGAAGCGGGCGTCGAGAATGCCTCGACCATGCGCAAGCAGGAGTTGATGTTTACAACCCTGAAGCAGCTTGCCTCACAAGATACGGAAATCACCGCGATCGGCGTTGTTGAAGTGCTGCAGGACGGCTTTGGCTTTCTGCGCTCGCCCGAAGCCAACTATTTGCCAGGTCCCGACGATATTTATGTGTCGCCCTCGCAGATCCGGCGCTTTGCGCTTCGCACCGGCGATACCGTCGAAGGCCAGATCCGTTCGCCCAAAGACGGCGAGCGCTACTTTGCGCTGCTCAAGGTTTCGAACATCAACTTCGAAGATCCCGAGAAAACCAAGCACAAGAGCCACTTCGATAATCTGACGCCGCTCTATCCGACCGAATGGCTGAAGCTCGAAATCGAAGATCCAACGATCAAGGATCTGTCGCCGCGCGTCATCGACATCGTGGCGCCGATGGGCAAGGGCCAGCGCGCCTTGATCGTTGCGCAGCCGCGGACCGGTAAAACCGTGCTGCTGCAAAACATCGCGCATTCGATCACGACCAATCATCCCGAATGCTATCTGATCGTGCTGCTGATCGACGAGCGGCCCGAGGAAGTCACCGACATGCAGCGTTCGGTAAAGGGTGAAGTCATCTCCTCGACCTTCGACGAGCCGCCGTCACGGCACGTGCAGGTGTCCGAAATGGTCATCGAAAAGGCCAAGCGGCTGGTTGAACACAAACGCGACGTGGTGATCTTGCTGGATTCGATCACGCGCCTCGGCCGGGCCTATAACACCGTTGTACCGTCATCCGGCAAGGTGCTGACCGGCGGCGTTGATAGCAACGCCTTGCAACGTCCAAAGCGGTTCTTCGGGGCGGCTCGCAATATCGAAGAAGGCGGATCGCTGACCATCATCGCGACGGCGCTGATCGATACCGGATCGCGCATGGATGAAGTGATTTTCGAAGAATTCAAGGGTACGGGCAACTCGGAAGTAGTGCTTGATCGCAAAGTCTCCGACAAGCGTATTTTCCCGGCTATCGACATCGCCAAGTCGGGCACACGCAAGGAAGACCTGCTGGTGCCCAAGGATCAGCTCAAGAAGATGTACGTGCTGCGCCGCATCCTCAACCCGATGGGCACGCAGGATGGCATCGAGTTCTTGATCGACAAGCTGCGCGCCACCAAGACCAACGGCGAATTCTTCCAGCAGATGAATACGTAGAGACCCGCACAAAAAGGCCGCTTCCTTGAAGCGGCCTTTTTCAATGCGATGCGCGAGGCGCAGCTTACTCCGCCGCGTGCAGGATCTGCTGCTTGGCTTCTTGGGCAGGGGTCTGGATTTTGCGGTAGCGCTCGGGCTCGCCGGCGCCGGGCTTATAGACGAACGGGAACACCAGCTGCTGCCAGAACGACTTTGGGAAATTCGGAACTTCGTCGAGGCCCATGTCGCTGGCCGTGATCGGGCGCGATGG
>JANMOL010000423.1:0-2188 GCA_031369245.1 Hyphomicrobium sp.
TGATCAAGTTCGGGGATACGCATGTGTTGTGCACAGCCAGTCTCGAGGAACGCATTCCACCGTGGCTGAAAGGGCAGGGCAAGGGCTGGGTGACGGCTGAATACGCCATGCTGCCGCGCGCGACGCACGATCGCACCCGGCGTGAAGTGACGACTGGCCACCCGTCGGGGCGGACCCAGGAAATTCAGCGGCTGGTTGGGCGCGCACTGCGCGCTGTCGTCGATTTGCCCAAACTTGGCGAACGCCAGATCACAGTCGACTGCGACGTCATCCAGGCCGACGGCGGGACGCGCACGGCGGCCATCACGGGTGCCTGGGTTGCGCTGCACGACTGCATCCAGTGGATGCGCCTGCGTGACATAGTGAAAGATGGCGTGCTGCGCGATCAGATCGCGGCCGTATCGTGCGGTTTATATAAGGGCGAGGCCGTGCTCGACCTCGACTACGCCGAAGATAGCAACGCGGATGCCGACGCCAACTTCGTGATGACCGGCACCGGCGGTATCGTCGAAGTTCAAGGCACGGCCGAGACGACGCCGTTTACGCAAGAGCGCTTCGATCAGCTGATGGTGTTGGCCAAGAAGGGCATCGGCGAACTGGTGCAGCTGCAGAAGCTGACGGTGGCTTAGTTTGAAGAGGCCTGAAACCCCATGAATTTCGGACCCTTGGCGCTGACCATTGCCGCTCTGTTTACGGGTGCAGCGTTCTACATCAATTGGGCCGAGCAGCCGGCCCGGCTCGGTCTTGAGGACCGGGCGCTGTTGCAACAGTGGAAACCAAGCTACGCGCGCGGTTTCACGATGCAGGCGGCGCTGGCGGTGATCGGCTTTGCGTTCGGCGTGCTGACCTGGTGGTCGACGGGGCAGTGGGCGTGGTTGCTGGGCGCGATCGTGCTCGTTGCCAACTGGCCCTACACCTTGCTTGGCATCATGCCGACGAACCACATCTTGAATGCCATAGAGCCTGCTGACGCCGGTCCGAAATCCCGCGCGTTGATCGTCAAGTGGGGTGGACTGCACGCGGTCCGCACGGCACTGGGAGCAGCAGCGACAGCGATTTTTTTGTGGGCGTCATTTTAGTGCGTAAACTGACACGTGGCACGAAACTCGTCGTTGCCAGCCACAACACGGGCAAGGTGTGGGAGATCAACGAGCTGATCGCGCCGTACGGGCTCAATGCGATCTCGGCTGGCGACCTCGGCCTGCCGGAGCCCGAGGAAACCGAGCCGACGTTTGAAGGGAATGCCAAACTCAAAGCCGTCAGTGCAGCCAACGGCTCGGGATTGCCAGCGCTGGCCGATGACTCGGGCCTCGAAGTTGAGTGTCTCGGTGGTGCGCCGGGAATTTATTCAGCGCGCTGGGCCGGGCCTGGGCGAGACTTCGGCTTGGCGATGAAGAAGGTCGGTGAAGAAATTACCGCGCGCCACGGCTGGTCTGCTCACACGCCCCAAGGCCGGGGGCCGCGGGCCAATTTCATTTCAGTGCTGTGCCTAGCTTGGCCAGATGGCAGTGCAGAGATTTTCGAAGGTAAAGTCTACGGCCATCTGGTCTGGCCGCCGCGCGGCGGTAACGGATTTGGCTACGATCCGATGTTTGTCGCGGACGGAGAAACGCAAACCTACGGCGAAATGGAGCCGGCGCAGAAATATGCCAACTCGCATCGCACGCGGGCGTTTGCCAAATTCAAAGCTGAGTGTTTGGCGCATGCTGATGCGGCAGATGCTGGCCCATCACGCGGCCCGTCACGCGGTCCAATCGCTGGCCGTGATCTGGCGGCCTTGACGGCTGCGGCGGCAAGTCTCTCGACTAGGGAAGAATTGGTGCAGTTCGTCGCACGGTTGCGAGCTGACTTAGGCGCCAACAAAGCCGGCTGGGAAAACGATACGCTGGAGCGCTATCTCGATGCGCTGCACGGTATTGTTTCAGACACGGCTGCCAACGACGAGCCAAAATGGCGGACATTGGCGAAAGTGCTTCTGGCTGCGAGTGTGTATGAGTAGTGTCTTTCAAGAGCGAACCGGCGATAGTCCAGGTTTTGGCATCTACGTGCACTGGCCGTTCTGCGCGCAGAAGTGCCCCTACTGCGACTTCAACAGCCATGTGCGCCACGGCGGCTGGGACGAGGCAAGGTTCCTCGCCGCCTACCGCCGCGAGCTGCGCCACATGGCAGACCTGGCGCCTGGCCGGGC
>JANMOL010000426.1:0-2178 GCA_031369245.1 Hyphomicrobium sp.
AGGTCTCGCTATCGTCGGTGATGACCCAGGTGTGGCCGACATAGGTTTTCTGCTTGAGCAATTGACCGGCATCGACGGTCGCATAGAATTTTCGCCGACCGTCGAAGTCGATCCAGTAGACGCGGCGGCGGCTAGCCGTCGGATTGCGGAAGGTGATGTCGGCGGGGCTCGTCTCTTGCGGAGATTTGATCGTGCTCTCATCAGCGCAGGTTGCCGCATGGGCGGCGCCTGACACCATAAGCGGTAGTCCCGCGCTAATCGCAGCCACGAGCACCGGTAAAAAATAATGACGTAACATATTCTGTATGCCCCCAAAAGAGCGGCCCCGTTTTGCCGCAATCGCACTCGAAAACAGCCCGCTGGCGCACACCGGCGCGGGCGCACAGACGCCATCGAGTGTCATCCCGCCCGCCCCTATTGGCAACGGCGGCGGCGCGGTTTTAACCGTCCGCGGCAAAAAATTCGAAAAATTCTAGCCCAACGCCACGCCCGGCACCCTACTCCCCGCTTGGCAGCGCGACGCGCGGCTCGGGGTAGGCGAGGACCGGCGCGCCATTGCGGCGTGCCATCCGGCATAATTGCTCGTAGACAATCGTCGCGGCATTGAGCGCGGTGATGCCGCCGCTGTCGTAGACCGGTGCCACTTCGACGAGGTCGAACCCGACGATATTCAGATCCGAAATCCCGCGCAGGATTTGCAGAAGTTTGACCGGCGTCAGTCCGCCCGTCACCGGTGTACCCGTGCCCGGCGCATAGGCTGGATCGAGGCAGTCGATATCGATCGTCATGTAGCACGGCCCCTCGCCCGCGATCTGGCGCACGGCGGCGGCAATATTAGCGGCGCGATTGGTCTCGACCATGACATTGTCGATGATCGTCACGCCCATCGCATCATCGACCCAGGTGCGGATGCCAATCTGCACGGACCGCGCCGGCACGATCAGGCCTTCGTCGATGGCCCGGCAGAACATCGTACCGTGATTGAGTTCAACGGGCCCGTCGAGCGCATTGCCCGAGCGCCAGGTGTCGGAGTGGGCGTCAAAGTGCACCAGCGCGACGGGCCCGTGCTTTTTGGTCTGGGCCTTGATCAGCGGATAGCTGATGAAGTGATCGCCGCCGAGCGCGCACAAAAACGCGCCAGCCTCGATGACGGCCGTTGCGGCTGCTTCGATCGCGGCGGGCAGCGTGTGCGGATTGCCGTAATCGAGATAGACGTCACCCAGATCGACGGCCTTGACGTATTGCAGGGGATCAAACCCGCCGGGATAGGCTTTGAGTTCAGCGAGCTGGGCTGACGCCGTGCGGATCGCGTCAGGCCCAAACCGGGCGCCGGGGCGGTTCGAGGTCGCCAGATCGAACGGCACGCCGAGAATGGCAACATCGGCACCAGCCGCACTTGCAGCGCGCGGGGTGCGCAAAAACGTCCGCGAGCCGGTGAAGGTTTGTTCGGACGCGATATTGGCGGACGACGATGGCGCGCGGCTTTGCGCGCTAGCCTGAGACGGATGGGACGGCAAACCATTGGTCGTGGACACAGGCGGCCTCGATTGTTCGGGCGCCGTCCGGCCAGTGCCGCCACAATCGCCGGATCGGTCCAGCGCGCCTCCGTTTCCAGGCTTAGCTAGGATGCCGTGCCCCGGGCCGAAGTCAAGGCCGAGTTAGCGGCCGGGCAGGTAGCCCGCGGGGTCAAAGCTGCCGCCCGCAATTGACAGGGGGAAGCGGCTGCCTATGGTGCGGCACTTCCCAACAGCCGACGCAAGGACACCCGCGCTCATGGCCTCGACACGCACGCCCGCCAAACACTTTGCCGCCCTCGCCATTGGCGCACCCGAGCCATTCCGTGCGCTGCCCGTCCGGCTTGAGCGCATGATCCATTTCGTGCCCCCGCACAACGACAAGATCCGCGCCAAGATCAAAGAACTGGCCGGCACGGTCGATGTTGTACTCGGCAATCTTGAAGATGCCGTGCCGCTCGACCAGAAGGAAAACGCCCGCCGGGGCTTCATCCAGATGGCGCGCGATACCGATTTTGGCGGCACCGGACTGTGGACGCGGATCAACTGCCTGAACTCGCCGTGGATGCTCGATGACGTGACCGAAATCGTCGCCAGCGTCGGCAACAAGCTCGACGTCGTCATGCTGCCGAAGGTCGAGGGGCCGTGGGATATCCATTATCTC
>JANMOL010000447.1:0-7504 GCA_031369245.1 Hyphomicrobium sp.
GCAATTTCACGAGCGGGCTGCGTTAACCAAACTCCTTCAGATTTTATAAAACAGCGTGTGATCACGTCGATCCCGTCCGGCAGATTTGTCTGACGGAGGATTTGATCGTTGAAATCAGTTGAAGTTCCGCGAGCGTGCGCCACTGCCGAGCCCGAAGGCCTCGCATCGAGCGGTGACTGGCCACTGCGCGTCCGCCGGCCGGCACTTCACACCGTATGCGCGGTGTTGGGAATTGCGGGCCTAGGCCTCAGTCTCGCGGGGCTCATGGTCTTGCCGTATCCGGCGAGCGCTGCTCACGCGCTGATACTGGCCGGGCTGCTGCTTGCCGCCGCGAGCCTGCTGATGATGATGCGGCGAGGCTCGCCCGGTAGCAAGTTTGTCGTCCGGCATACAGATCGTGCAGAGCCTGGCGATCTGGAACGGCTACAGGATGTTCAGTGGCAGATTGCCGACAACGATGCGCGGTACCGGCATTTGCTCGATTCACAAGATGACTTGATCGTTCGCCGCGACGCTGACCGGCGGCTGGTGTTCGTCAATCGGGCGTTCTGCCAGGCCTTCGGCGTGATGACGCCGGGTGTCCTGTCGCAGCGCTTTGAACCCGCGGTCGTGCTGGCAGAGCCAGTACGCGGCTCACCAACAGCTGCACCCGCCTGCCGCCGCCGACGGCTTGAGCTGCTGGAGACCGGGCGCGGCGAGCGCTGGATCTCATGGGAAGATCAGCATGTCACGGCCGTCGATGGCAGTATCGAAGTGCAAAGCATCGGCCGCGATGTGACCGACGAGCGTGCGGTGGAAGCCGAGCTGCGCGAGACCCGCGATCAGGCCCAGGCTGCCAACCGCGCCAAGTCGCGGTTTCTAGCAGCAATGAGTCACGAGATTCGCACGCCGATGAACGGAATTCTCGGCATGGCGGGATTGCTGCATGAGACCAAGCTGTCGGACGAGCAAGACAGCTATATCCGCGCGGTTGATCAATCCGCCCGAGCGCTTCTGGCTTTAATCGACGAGATCCTCGACTTCTCAAAAATCGAAGCTGGCAAGCTGCAGCTTGCCGCCGATGCGTTTTCTGTCCACGCCTGCGTGACCAGCGCGGTTGAATTACTGGCGCCGCGCGCATCGGAAAAAGGGCTCGCGTTAAAACTGTCGATTGCGCCGGAGGTGCCGCATCGCGTCGTTGGCGATGAAGCCCGGGTGCGCCAAGTCATCCTCAATCTGCTGTCGAATGCTGTCAAATTCACCGACCACGGGTCTGTCGAAGTCGCTGTCACGGCGCCTGGCGCCGAACAGTTGGCGCTCGGCATGACGCGCCTGTTCATCGCCGTCAAAGATACGGGTATAGGGCTCACACCGGCGACAATGAAACTGCTGTTCGATGAATTTGAGCAGGCTGAAACGCCGGCCAGCAGGCGTGCGGGCGGAACGGGACTGGGGCTCGCCATCTCAAAGCGTTTGGTGCGGGCGATGGGCGGCGATATCACCGCGCAGGGTTCGCCGGGCGCCGGCTCGACGTTCACGGCTGTGATCTGGCTAGCAGCGGCAGGTGCAGGCGTGCCGCGCGCGGCGCCGGCTATCGGGGATGAGCCCGATGCCGCTGAGCGCTTGCACCAACTCGGTGAGGCTCTGCGATCGCAAACCGAGCTTACTCAGATGCCGCGTGCCAAAGCGCGCGTGTTGATTGCGGAAGACAACGACATCAATTCACTGCTCGCACGCCGCATCACCGAACAAGCCGGCTGCGAGCCGGTCGTCGTTAGCAACGGGCGGGCGGCTGTTGCGGCAGTCGCCCGGTCGCTGGATGGTCATGACGTGCCGTTTGATCTGATCCTTATGGACGTCTTCATGCCGCAGCTTGACGGTCTTGAGGCCACGAAAGCCATTTTGCAGTTGTTCGCGGCTGAAGACCGCAAGCACCTGCGTGCCCCGCCGATCATCGCGCTGACCGCCAACGCCTTTCCGGAAGACCGCGCGGTTTGCCTGGCGGCCGGCATGGCCGACTACCTGCCGAAACCGTTCGAAGCGCGCCATCTGCACCGGTTGCTGGCGCGCTACGTGCCGCAATTAAGGGGTTCAACCGAGCTGCAGGCGAAAAATCAGCTGCCTGCCGCGTAGCAGACCTTTGTCTTGGCATCGCCAACCCTCCAAAAAACCGTCATGGAATCATGCTAGCTGCAATCCATTCGTTTACTGGAGGGGTCTATGGACCGCCAAAAGTTACCGCGCAGCGCGACTGAAGTCACGGGGTTGAGCCGGCTTCCACAACGGTTTGCGGCGCTTCATGCCGTTCGGCCACAGCCTGCGCGCCTGCTCGGCCTCGGGCGGAAAATTGAACCGAAAATCTACGGCCGGGTCGGCAATCTCGAAGTGCGATTGGCGCGAACGCGGGGCGAAATCAAGTTGGCCCAGAGACTGCGGTATCAGGTGTTCTACGAGGAGATGTCGGCGGTGCCGAGCCGGCTGGCGCAGTTCCGCCGCCGTGACGAAGACGCCTATGATGCGATCTGCGATCATCTGCTGGTCGTCGATCTTGATGAAACGGCGCGTCGTGCGTCGCGCGGACATCCCGCGGTGCCGAAAATCGTTGGCACCTACCGCGTGCTTCGCCAGGAAATCGCTGAACGCCAACTCGGTTTTTATACCCAGGGCGAATACGATATTGCGCCATTGATCCGCGAAAAGTCGCCGGGCTACAGGTTTATGGAGCTTGGACGGTCGTGCGTTCTGGCACCTTATCGCAACAAGCGTTCGGTCGAGCTGCTGTGGCACGGACTTTGGACGTATGTGCGCGAGCACAGCATTGATGTGATGATCGGGTGCGCCAGCTTCGAAGGCACCGACCCTGATGCGCATGCGATGGCGTTGAGTTTCTTGCATCACAACGCGCTGGCGCCGCCCGAGTGGCGCTGCCGGGCGCACGGCGCCATGCACGTGCCGATGGATCGTATGTCCAAAGACGCGCTCAATCCCAAAGCCGCGTTGAAAGCAATCCCGCCGTTGATCAAGGGCTACCTGCGGCTTGGGGCGTTTGTCGGAGACGGTGCGGTGATTGACCGGCAATTCGGCACGACCGACGTTCTGATCATTCTGCCGGTTGAAAAAATCGATCCGCGCTACTTTGAGCACTATGGTGCGCCTGGTGAAACCAAGAGCCGTATCGCCACCGACGCATGATCCGCGACGTCATGACGTGGCTTACTCGCGGCCCGCACCATAGGCTGCGAGTGCTGCCATGTTGACGATGTCAGCATCCATCGCGCCAAACGAGCAGATCTGGACGGAGTGCGACAGGCCGACGATCACCGGCCCGATAATCGTTGCGCCGCCGAGTTCCTTAAGCATCTTGGTCGAGATGGATGCGGCATGGAACGCCGGCATGATCAACACGTTGGCTGTGTCTGTGAGTTTGCAGAATGGGTAGTGCTGCATCAGGCCCCGATTGAGGGCGACGTCGGCTGCCATATCGCCATCGTATTCGAAATCGACTTGCCGCTCGTCGAGGATGCGGACTGCTTGGCGGACCTGGTCCGATCGCTCACCGCGCGGCTGTCCAAAGGTCGAATAGGCCAGCATCGCGACGCGCGGTTCGATACCAAAATTGCGGGCCGCACGCGCGGCTTCGATAGCGATGTTGGCCAGCTGTTCAGCGCTCGGCATGTCATGAATGCTGGTGTCGGCGATCAGCACGGCGCGGCCGCGGCACAACGCCAGCGAAACGCCGATGACATGACGGCCTGGCTTTTCATCGAGCACCCGGTGGACGTCGGCGTAGACACTGGTCCAGTTGCGTGTCACGCCGGAAACCATGGCGTCGGCATAACCGTGCACGACCATCAGGGCTGCAAAGACGTTGCGTTCGTTGGCGACCAGGCGCTCGCAATCGCGGCGCAAATAACCGCGACGCTGCAATCGGGAAAACAGGAAATCAGCGAACTCGGCGACGTAGGCTGACTTGCTGGTGTCGATGATCTGGATGTCGCTGCGAACCGGCATACCAAGTTCGCGAATTTTTTCCGTAACGGTCTTTTGCGTACCGATCAGGATGGGCTGGCCAAAGCCTTGCGCGTGGTACGTGCTGGCGGCGCGAATAACGGCGGGGTCTTCGCCCTCGGCAAACACAACGCGCTTGGGGTCGCGGCGGACCTGGTCAAACGTTGACTGCAGCCATCCAGCGATCGGATCCAGGCGGCCTTTGAGGCGGGCGACGTAGCTATCCATATCGACGATCGGGCTGCGGGCGACGCCCGAGTCCATGGCCGCTTTGGCGACGGCGACCGGAACGTGGACCAGGAGCCGCGGGTCAAACGGCGCGGGGATAATGTATCCAGGCCCAAAGATCGGGCGCTCGCCGTGGAATGCGGCGGCGACCTGGTCTGGGACTTCGGCGCGCGCCAGCTCTGCGATCGCTTCGGCGGCGGCGATTTTCATGGCGTCGTTGATGGTTGTTGCTTGGACATCGAGTGCGCCGCGGAAAATAAACGGGAAGCACAGCACGTTGTTGATCTGGTTTGGATAGTCGGAGCGGCCCGTTGCCATGATTGCATCAGAGCGGACCGCCTGAACATCCTCAGGGCTGATTTCGGGATCGGGGTTGGCCATCGCGAAGATCAATGGCTTGGGTGCGAGCGAGGCTACCATGTCCTTGCTGACCACGCCGGCGGCGGACAGGCCAAGAAAAATATCTGCCCCTTTGATCACTTCGGCGAGCGTGCGGGCCTTGGTCTTTTGAGCATACGGCGCCTTGTATTTGTCCATCAGCGCCGTGCGGCCTTCATAGACCACGCCTTCGATGTCGGCGATGGTGATATTCTCACGCTTCATGCCAATCTTGACGAGCAGATTGAGACAGGCGAGGGCTGCCGCACCGGCTCCAGCACACACGAGCTTGACGGTTGCGATATCTTTTTCGACCACCTTCAGGCCGTTCATAATGCCAGCTGCGACCACGATGGCGGTGCCGTGCTGGTCGTCATGGAATACCGGAATGTCGAGCAGGCCCTTCAGCGTTTCTTCGATCACGAAACACTCGGGCGAGTTGATATCTTCGAGATTGATGCCGCCGAACGATGGTCCGAGATAGCGCACTGAGTTGATGAAAGCGTCTGCGTCGGGGGTATCGACCAGCAGATCGATGGAATCGATATCGGCGAAGCGTTTAAAGAGGGCGGCCTTGCCCTCCATGACCGGTTTGGCGGCGAGCGCGCCGAGGTTGCCGAGCCCGAGAATGGCCGTGCCGTTCGACACGACGGCAACCAGGTTGCCTTTGTTGGTGTAGAGGTACGCATCGGCTGGGTTGTGCGCGATGGCCTGGACTGGAATGGCGACGCCCGGCGAATAGGCAAGCGACAAATCTCTTTGGGTGGCGAGCGGTTTAGTCGGTGTGATTTCGAGCTTTCCCGGCTTGCCACTTGAATGGAATTGCAGGGCTTCCTGTGCGGTGAAGCGGGCAGCGCGGAATTGGGTCGCCATGATGGATAAAACCATTGCTAAATCGAGAAAATCGGAGGCTTGGCCGGGATGTCCGGCGTCAGCACGGCACGATAGGTTGCGGGACAGGTCTCAGCAACCTATGCATGTTGCGGGCCGGGGCGCGGGCGCGCGCGGTACACAGCTTAAGTCCGGCGTTGTGGGCGAGGATCAGCTGCTGAACTCCGAATGAGGAAGCGAAACGCGTCACGCGACATGGCAAAGCATACCGACCCGCAAAAAGACAGAGCAGCGGCGGCCGATGAAGCGCGCGCTGCGGAAGTGTCGCATCCGGTGCTTGACGGACGCAGCGCGATAGACGCCACGCCGTCGATGGCGCAGTACCTCGAAATCAAGGCTGCCAATCCCGACAGCCTCCTTTGGTACAGGATGGGCGACTTCTACGAGTTGTTCTTTGAGGATGCGGCTGCTGCCGCCGCGGCACTCGGGATCGTGCTCACCAAACGCGGCAAGCATCAGGGTCTAGACATTCCGATGTGCGGTGTTCCCGTGGTGCGGGCCGACGAATACTTGCAGCGCCTGATCCGCCAGGGTTTTCGCGTTGCCGTCTGCGAGCAACTGGAAGACCCAGCCGAAGCGCGCAAGCGCGGGGCCAAAGCTGTCGTCAAGCGCGACGTGGTGCGGCTCGTCACGCCCGGCACGATCACGGAAGAAGCGCTGCTCGACACCAAGGCGCGCAACTATCTGACCGCCGTTTTTATGGCCGCCGATGAAGGCGCGCGCGTGGCCTTGGCATCGATCGATATTTCGACCGGAGAGTTCGAAATCGGCGAGGTCGCCAATTTCGATCTGGCCGGCGAGCTGGTCCGATTGAGCCCAGGCGAAGTCATTGCGGTCGATGCGTTGATCGCCGATCCCGCCTTTGTCCGGACGGTGGAGCTGGCAGGCGGTAAAGTGACGCCCGTGCCGGCCGCCTTCTTCGATAGCATTGCGGGCGCGCGCGATCTCAAGGCGCAGCTCGGGGTTGCGGCGCTCGACGGCTTTGGCACGTTTGGCCGGCCGGAACTGGCGGCGGCTGCGGCTGTCTTGAAGTACATCGATCTGACGCAAATGGGCCGCAAGCCGCTGCTGCGTGTGCCCAAGAAATCGGGCGCCGGAGCGACGCTGACGATTGATGCGGCCACCCGCTCAAGCCTCGAGCTTGTTCGCTCGACGTCTGGCGACAAGGGCTCGACGCTGCTTGCCGCCATCGATCGGACCGTCACAGGTGCCGGTGCGCGTGAATTGCAGGCGCGCCTCGCCAGCCCGTTGGCTGATCCTGTGGCCATTGAACAGCGTCTCGATACGGTCGGCCATTTCATCGGCAAGACGCGGCTTACGGACGACATTCGCACGGCTTTGCGCGCTGCCCCGGACATGGCGCGTGCTCTGCCCCGGCTGGCCTTTGGGCGTGGCGGGCCGCGCGATCTCGTGGCGATCCGTGATGCGATGCAGGCCTGCCAGAACTGCGCGAACGCGCTGGCAGGGCCGGTCAATGCGCTCGGCTGCCCAGTGTTGCTGGCTGAGGCCAGCCAGCGGCTGATGGCGGTGCCAGCGGCTCTTGTGACGGCACTTTCAACCGCGCTGATTGATGACCCGCCCGTTCAGCGCCGCGACGGCGGGTTCGTCAAGCCGGGGTACAGTGCTGAGCTCGACGCCGCTCACCGCCTGCGCGACGATAGCCGCAGCGTGATGGCCGCACTCGAAGCGCGCTATGGCGAAGAGACTGGTATCAAGACGCTTAAAATCCGGCACAACAACATTCTGGGTTTCTTTGTCGAAGTCACGCAGCTGAACGCCAAGCCTCTGCTCTCGGAGCCGCTGGCCCAGACCTTCCGTCATCGCCAGTCGATGGCCAATGCCGTTCGCTTTTCGACGGCCGAGCTGCTCGAAGCCGAAGGCCTGATCGCGTCAGCGACAGAACGGGCGCTCAGCCTCGAGCAAGACATTTTTGCCGATCTTTCAGCACGTATCGCTGGTGGTGCGCGGCTGCTCGGAGACGCCGCTGCTGCACTCGCCGATCTGGACGTCATGACATCAC
>JANMOL010000450.1:0-4342 GCA_031369245.1 Hyphomicrobium sp.
CGGCGAGCAGGCAGCCCGACAGGATAATGGGTTTGCGGCCGATGCGGTCGGACAGTCGTCCAAAAAACACGAAAAACCCGGTGCCGACGACTAGTGACCAGGCGATGAGGACGTTGGAGGTAAACTCATCGACCCGCAAAATCTTTTGCAGAAAGAAGAGCGCGTAGAACTGCCCGGTGTACCAGACGACACCTTGGCCGGCCGTCAATCCGAGCAGCGCGATGAGCGCGATTTTGGCATTGGACCACGTGCCGAAGGCTTCCTTGAGCGGGGCTTTTGAACCGCTGCCCTCGTCTTTCATGCGTTGGAAGGCCGGGCTCTCGCTCATTTGCAGGCGGATATAGAGCGAGATGGCCAGCAGCACGATCGAAGCCAGGAACGGAATGCGCCAGCCCCAGGCCTTGAAGGCGTCGATGGTCGTGCCGTTGGCGAGCGTGACCGCTGGGTAGTTGGCGTTGATGAAAATCTGCGTGAACATGATGACGATCAGAGAAAGTAACAGGCCGAGCGTCGCCGTGGTCTGGATCCAGCTCGTGAAGTAGCCGCGGCGGCCGGGCGGGGCGTGTTCGGCGACATAGGTTGCGGCCCCGCCATATTCGCCGCCAAGCGCTAGACCCTGGGCCATGCGCAGCACGATCAACGCGACAGGGGCTGCCGTGCCGATCGTCTCGTAACTTGGCAGCAGACCGACGAAGAACGTCGACAAGCCCATGATCAGGATGGTCACGAGGAAGGTGTGCTTGCGGCCGATCAAATCGCCGAGGCGGCCAAACACCAAGGCGCCGAATGGCCGGACGATGAAGCCCGCGGCAAAGGCCAGCAGCGCAAATATCGCTTGAGTGGTTTCAGGGTAAGCACTGAAAAATCGCGGCCCGATGACGGTCGTTGCCAGTGCGCCATACAGATAGAAATCATACCACTCGAAAATTGTGCCGGCCGATGAGGCGATGATGACTTTGCGTTCTTCACGCGTCATCGGCTTCGCTGGAGACGAGGCTGAACCGTCCGCGCGCGCGGCGGGCTGACCTTCGGCTTGGCTCATCGTCAATGGTTCCCCCGGCAGGCGGAGCGTGACACGCTGCCCAAACAGAGCGTGGACGAGGCCTTTGCCGCCGTCAATACCGCCTTGATCGAAACGCGTTCTGACGTCACAAAGCGCGGGGTCTGGCCTTATAGAGGCCGAGCGATTGGGAACAGGTCACGAGCGATGAGCGAGGGCGAGGTGCAAGGTGCGAGCCGTCCCGCTCGCCGGTTGATACTAGTGGCGCTGGCGATCTGGGCCGTGCTGGTGTTTGGCGTGCCGCTGACGTCGCTCACATCGAACATTGTGCGCGTTGCGGGTTTTCCGCTTGGCTTTTCGATCACGGCCATGGGCGCCTTGGCGGCGCTCACCGTTCTGGCCCTGGTGTTTGCGGCTCGCGCTGGCGGAGAACAACAGGAACGGAGCCTGCAACCGGCGCTCAGGTTTGCTGGTGAAACACTAGGCAGTGCGGGGTTTATTGGATTTGCGGGTGCGATCGCCGCACTCGGATTTGACGGATTGGCCTATCCGCTTGGCATCGTCGCGGGCCTGGCCTTGATGGCGATTTTGATCGCACCGCGTTTCGTTTTGTATCCCGTCACGTCGATGACCGGGTTCTTTGCTGCCCGCTATGGCGGCGTGTGGCCGCGCCGTATCGCGTTCGCGATTACAGTTGTCAGCGCCGTGCTGTTGCTCGCAGCCGATATGCGCGGCGGGGCGCTGGCCATCCAAGGCCTAGCCGTCACCGACTATGCGACGGCCCTTGCGATCGCCTCGGTCGCTTTGACGGCGGTGTGGGTTGCGGGCGGGCTGATCGGCGCGCGGAGCCCGGTTCCATTGGTTTATGGCGTGTTGCTGGTCAGCTTTCTTGTCGCGCTGGTTCTGCTCACGCTCTATCAGGGGCGCTTTCCATTGCCGCATCTGGTCTATGGCCAGGCGCTCAGCGATCTGGCCGACCTCGAACAGAAGCTCATTCAAAATAAGCTGTCCGATGTCAAATCCTTGAAGCCGATGGTGGCGCCGTTTCTGCACCTGTCGGTGCTGAATTTTGCTGGTCTCGTGCTCGGGTTGGCGCTCGGCGTTGCAGCCCTGCCGCATCTGGCAGGCCGCCATATCTGCCGCGCCGTTGTGGCCCCGGGCGATGCTGCCCGGCGGACAGCGGTGACGGTTGGGTTCGCCGGATTATTTCTGGCGGGTCTCGCGGCCTATGCGGTGTTCGCGCGCTTGGGCGTTGCGAGCGTTCTTGCGACCGGCCTTGAAACAGCCGCGCTGCCACAAAGCTTTCTGGCCGCTCATGGCCTTGGCTGGGTTGAGATCTGCGGCTCGCAAGACACGGCTGCGGCCGATGTCGCCGCGGCCTGTGCCAAAACCTCCGGCCAGCGCGGTTTTTTGCGGCTGCAAGATCTGGCGTTCACGAACGATGGCTATGCCTTCGCCGCGCCCTGGCTTTCGGGCCTTCCGCCGTTTGCGTATTTGTCTTTGTGGGCGGGTGCGCTTGTCGCCTCGCTGGCTGCGGGGCAGGCCATCCTGGCAGGCCTGGTTGTGGCGCGAGCTCCGGCACGCGGCGCTCAAATGCAAGGTGCAATCCCGTTTGATGTGCGGTCGGTTGTGCTGGCGGCCGGAGCCGTGCTGGCGGCGCTGGCGGTTGCCGTGCTGGGCTCACTTGAGATCCCCGAACTGGCGTCAGAAGGGCTGGCTCTGGTTGCGTCTGGGCTGTTTCCAGCTCTGGTGCTGGGGCTTTACTGGCGGCGCATGAATTCGGCCGGTGCGACGGCGGCAATGATCGCTGGATTTGGCATAGCGGCGCTCTACATCGCGGGCAGCCGGCTGTTTCCTGTTCAGTTTTATGATCTGACGGCAGCCTTGTCGAACGCGGCCCCGCTGGCGGTTCGGAAGTTTGCCGAGCTCAAAGCCGCCGTTGGCAGCGCGGCGTCCGACGAGGTCCGGACTGCGGCGACGATCGCGCTATCGCGGCATGCCGGTTCGATCGCCAATTGGTGGGGTCTGAAACCTGGTGCCGCAGCCGTCCTTGGCGTGCCGGTTGGCATGGTCGCTGGCGTGGTGACAGCGCTGATCAGCCAAAGCCGGCGCCGTGGCGCACCGGCCTGAGGCGCAAATTACCGTTCTCTCAGACGGCGCGAGTCACCCTAGATTGCCGCCTAGGCGGGCGCAGGGACTGTGCGGCTTGGCCAAGGGCAAGACGGGACCATCGCATGCCGGACAGCCTCTACGACATCGTTGTGATTGGCGGCGGGATCAACGGCACAGGAATCGCTGCCGATGCGGCGGGCCGCGGCTTGCGCGTGCTGCTGGCCGAAGAACGCGATTTGGCAAGTGGCACGTCGTCGGCCAGTTCCAAACTGATCCACGGCGGTTTGCGCTATCTCGAACTCTATGCCTTCCGCTTGGTGCGCGAAGCGCTGGCGGAACGCGAAATTCTGCTGACCAAGGCGCCGCACATCATATGGCCGCTACGGTTCGTGCTGCCGCGCGTTGCCGGGATGCGGTCCGCGCCGCTGCTGCGAGCGGGCCTGTTCCTCTACGATCATCTGAGCCCGCGCCGCACACTTGGCGCTTCGTCCCGCCTCGATCTTTGGCGTGACCCGGCGGGTGAGCCGCTGCGGGCGGACTTGACGCGCGGGTACGCCTATTGGGATTGCTGGGTCGATGACGCCCGGCTGGTCGTGCTCAACGCGCTGGCGGCGCACGGCAAAGGTGCTGAGATCCTGACTGCGACG
Source organism: Hyphomicrobium sp. (assembly GCA_031369245.1). GTDB lineage: Bacteria > Pseudomonadota > Alphaproteobacteria > Rhizobiales > Hyphomicrobiaceae > Hyphomicrobium_B. Next base: position 3,760 of record JANMOL010000450.1, read on the forward strand.
CCGGTTACAGAATTGGTACCCGAGCAGGGCCGGTGGTTGGTGACGCTCGGGGCAGGGGCCGGTGCGCGCCAAGTTTCGGCCCGTACGCTCGTTAATGCCAGCGGCCCGTGGGTCGAGGGCGTCGCCAAGCGTGCGATTGGCCAGCACAACCAGCCAGCCCCAAAAGTCCGGCTCGTCAAAGGCAGCCATATCGTGGTGCCGCGAATTGCCAATGGCGGCGACGCCTACCTGTTTCAGAACATCGACGGGCGAGTAGTGTTTGCGTTGCCGTTCGAGCACGATTTCACGTTGATCGGCACGACCGATGTGGCATTCGATGGCGCGCTGCGCGACGTGACGGTCTCAGCGGACGAGGAAGACTATTTGCTTGACCTCGCCAACCGGTTTTTTAGGCGTCCGTTGAGCCGGTCAGACATTGTCTGGTCGTTTGCCGGGGTCCGGCCGCTCGATGACGACGGCAGCGATAACCCATCCTCGGTCAGCCGCGACTACCGGCTGGAGCTCGATGTTGGCGCCCAGCCGCCTGTGTTGCATGTCATTGGCGGTAAGATCACGACCTACCGCCGTCTGGCCGAGTCCGCGC
>JANMOL010000495.1:0-6951 GCA_031369245.1 Hyphomicrobium sp.
GCGATGGCCGCAACATCAATGTCCGCTCCGGGAGAGGCTAAGTTCAGCGGCGCATTTTCGGCGCTTAAAGCCGCCCGATGAACATCATCGAGCTTCTCGGCAATACCAGCGAGATTGCTTTCAATCGTGTCAAGGCGCACCAGCTGCTGATGCGCACTGTCGAGATGACCGGCAAGCTCACTGACGTGGGCTTCGATCAGGCGAATGCCTTCAACATCGCCACGCGTCGCAACCCCTTCGAACATGCTCGTGACGCTGCGCTCGATGTGATCGACGCGCTGGCCGAGTGCGAAAAAGCCCTGGTCGGGGCGGATGTCGGCAAGCGATTCATCAATGCGTTTTGCAATCGCATCAAACCGGCCTTCAAGCCACGTATGATCGATCGCTGGACCCGGAGCGACAGCGGCCATGGCCGCGCTTGGCGCCGTTGCATATGACCGCGCACCAACCGGCTGGTTTTCGCCAGCCAGTGTTCTTGGTAAATGACTGCCGCCGGTTTCGTAAAGCCCAGCCAAAGCTTCCGCCGAGTCGCGATCCCACGGATCCGAAACGTTGCCGGGCATACTCGTTTCAATCATGTCGAACGTATCAACCGGCGACGCTGGCCGTGCGGTCTCCTGATCGCGGCGGCGCGTTGAGCCGCCCTGTAAATCGGACGCTGAGCGCAAGGCCATCGGCGGTTCGGCGTGATGAGATGCGTGGGCTGGCGCGCGCACGGAGGCAGCGGGCAGAACGGGTGTTGGCGCAGGATCGGCATGAACCAGGGCTTCTTCCATGTATGGAGCGCGCGCAACGGCGTTATCGCCAGCGTCCGCAATGCGCGACGCCAGTTCCGCCATGCCCGCTTCGATGCGCTCAAAGGCGGAAGCGAATTGATCGGGCACGCGCGTGCGCAATGATCGCGCATCGCGGCCAATGCCGGAGATCCGGTCCTGCATCTGCAGCAAGGTTTCGGAATGGCGGCGATCCGCCTCTGAGATCTGATCGACGATGGTGTGCAGCAGACCCTTCAGGTCGCTAGCTTGGCAGCCAGGAGCAACGCCAGGCGTTTCGCCAGCTTTGATCGCATCGACACCGCGGCGAATCTGCTGGTTCCAATCGGTGTTCGACATTTCACTCCCTCGGGCAGTCCTGGCGGCCGATCCAGTTCCATCGCGGGATGCCTGCGCACGAGAGGGGGCGCAAACGCGCCTCATCCCTGTCCCGCGCAATGCAAATGCGGGTGGAAGCCGGACGCGGCACTTTTCAAGCTCACGGATGAAGGTCGCAATCGCCAGTAAACGTGGAGTTAAGGATCTAAACTATTCTGAATAAACGATTGTATGTCAGATAGTTAGCCGACCCCTATAGTGGCCAGACCGGAGCCTTTTCTCCCCTCGTTGAGCAATTTTTGCACCACTGATTCGCGCGCGTTCACTGCAGCCGAGACTCGCCACAGTCCCGGCCTATACGATGCAATGTGCACGACGCTCGAACCTGGAGTTGATCATGATGCTGCTGAGATTGGCCGCAGCGGCCGCCTGTTGTATGGTCATGCCGGTCGCGGCCGCCTGGGCTGGTTCGCCCGATGACGCGAACGGCCGCTATACAATGTCGCCGGTCGACGGCGGGTTCATGCGGCTCGACAAGGAAACGGGCGCCGTGGCGCTGTGCGCCCGAACAAGCGGACAGTGGCTGTGCGAGCCCATCGAGGATCGCAGCAAGCCGTCAGCAGACCTCTCCAAGCTCGAAGCCGAAAACCAGGTCTTGAAGGACCGGGTCAAAAGCCTTGAGCAAAGCCTAGAGACCGGCACGCCGCCGAATGGTCCACCGGTCGGCAAACCACAACTCCCAACAGAAGAAGAAGTCGACAAAGCCCTCGACTACATGGAGCGGATGTTCAAAAAATTCCGCGATCGCTTGCAAAAGCTGGAACCAGCTCCAGGTTCGCCCACGCCTCCTGCCGACGGCAAGGGCACAGGCGCACTGTAGGGCCAGCGACTTTAGGTCCAGCAATTAGCACCCGGCATACATCCGGGTTGCCTCAATGAGTTCGTGAACAATGCCGGGCTCGGTCATGGCGTGGCCGGCATCTGGAACGATACGCAACTGCGATCCTGGCCAAGCCTGATGCAGCCGCACGGCACTGCGCACCGGCGTCACGACATCGTAGCGGCCGTGAATAATCGTTCCAGGAATACCCGCCAGCTTCCCTGCCTCAAGCAGCAGCTCGCCATCGCGTGGAAAAAATCCCGCGTTCATGAAGTAGTGGCTCTCGATGCGCGCAAACGCTAGCGCATAGGAATCAGCGCCAAATCTCAAAATTCTTTCCGGTTCGGGCAAAAGCGACAATGTCGTGCCTTCCCAGATGCTCCAGGCCCGAGCCGCCTCAAGCCGCACCCGTGCGTCGCAACTCGTTAAACGCCGGTGATACGCCGCAATCATATCGCCGCGCTCATCTTCAGGAATGAGCCGTTGGAATTCGGCAAACGCCTCGGGATAGATCCAGCTGCAGCCCTCCTGGTAAAACCAAGCCAGTTCGTCTTTGGTCAAAAGAAAGATGCCGCGCAGCACCAAAGACGACACGTGGCGCGGGAATTTTTCAGCATACGCCAGGGCCAGCGTTGAGCCCCACGACCCGCCAAACAACTGCCAGCGATCGATGTTGAGCGTTTGCCGGATCAGCTCCATGTCATGGACGAGAGTGTAGGTCGTGTTGTGCTCGAGCGAGGCGTTCGGCGTTGAACGTCCGCAGCCGCGCTGATCGAACAAAATAATCCGATAGTGCTTCGGATCATGCAGACGCCGCATCGTCGGATTGCAGCCGCCGCCGGGCCCGCCGTGGACAATCAGCACCGGCTGCCCCTTAGGATTACCGCACTCTTCCACGTACACGACGTGGCCATCGCCCACGTTGAGCCGCCGCTCGAAATTGGCTCCCAGTGCCGGATTGAGCCCCAGACGATCCCGCAGCGTCATGCCGTACGTGTCCCGGTTGCTGTCATCATCGCGCGCGCCCCTATTCTGCCGCCGACCGTTGCAACGGCCAGCCAGAGCGTGGACGACACCCCCTTAGGAGCGCGCGTGCTTCTTCAATTGCAGCCGCTGCATGTCGCGGTCATAGATGATCTGCCCGCCGGGCACGCGAATGTCGCGCACCACTTCAAGAGTATGGCGGCTCGTCTCGGGCCGGGCCGTGCTGACCGCGGTCGCAACGATCGCAGCGATCGGCAGGCCAAGGCAGCCAGCAATCATATTCGGCAGGCCAAATACACCGGCTTCGCTCGCAAAAATGGCGCAGGCGGCCGCCGCAAATCCAGAAATCATGCCGAGCAAGGCACCGGCCGGGGTCAAACGCTTCCACCAGACCGACAGCAGCAGCACGGGAAACAGGCTCGAGCCCGTTAAAGCCAGAGCCCAAAACACCAGACGCAGCGGATCGGTCGGCGCAAAGATCGTCAGCATGGCGCCGCAAAAAGCTGAGATCGCGACAAACCCGCGCGTGATCCACACCCGGTTCTCATTCGACGCGGGCTCCCACGACAAGCCCTGCACTACATCTTCGCCGAGGATGGCAGCGAGCGACACGGCGGTTGCACCCGCAGCCACCAATGACGCCGCAATCGCACCTGCGTAGAGCAAATAAATAAAGGCCTGCGGAAGACCAGCTGCCAATGGCAATGCAAACAAAATGCTATCTCGATCAAACTGCAGCGCGTCGAAGGTCAGCCGCGCGGCATTCTGGTCGAAGCGGACGAAGCCGGCGGCGGCGAGATCAAACAGCCACTTCGGGAGCGGCCCGACGCGCTCGGTCATGACGACGTCGAGGGCAAAATCGCGCATGAACACAGCGACCGACGTGACCGTCAGCAGAATGAAGCCGAAAAAAACCGTGGCCCAGCCGAGCGACTTGCGGGCCTCGTAGACACCGGGCGCCGCCGCAACGCGCGGCAACAGCCACGGCGCTGACGCGACGCCAGCAGCGATCATCAGCGAGGCGATGACAAAGCCGAGCGGTCCGACGGTTCCGAAGGGTTGGGTGTAGGGCTTTGAAATCGGTTGGAACCCTTCAGCCGGCAAATCAAAGGCCAGCGCGCCAGCATTGATCAGTTGCAGACCCTGCTGGAGTTCGTTGCGCACGAGACCGCGTACCAGCGGCCCGTGCGTCAGCTGCGGGATCGGCAGACTGGTGACCAGCACGGAGACAGCCGTCGCCGTGATCAGCAGTGCGATCAAAGCCGCGATCGATTGCGCAACCGCGGTCCATGTAAACGACCGCTTACCGCCTGGCGCAACCGAGAGAATAACGGCTGCCACCAGCAGAAACACCATGGGCGCGAACGCCGCCCCGCTCAACCGGGCGGCCACCGTCGCACCGATTTTCAACTCTGCTGCCAGGATCAGAAGCATCGGCACAGCAGCGACCATGGCAGCACCGAGCCGCAAGCTTTTGCTTTCAAACCGCCGCCCGAGATAGCTGGGCACGGTATAGGCCCCGAACTTGCGGTAAAACGGCGCTAGCACCATCGCCATCACGACAAAGCCTGAAAGCCCGCCGATCATCAGCACAAGGGCATCGAAGCCAGCGAAGAAAAACGTCCCGCAGGCTGCGACCAGAAACGTGCCGCCAATCGCCGACATCGCGAGAACAAGACCGGTATAGGCAGCAGGCACCCGCCGCCCTGCCGCAAAATATCCAAGCGTATCCTGCGTGCTGAGCGACACACCAATGACAGCGTAAAGCACCAGCGGCACGGCCAGGAGCGCCATCCGCATGACATCGTCTTGCACCGCGAGCTGCTCAAAAATCAGGGCGAGCAGAAACAGCGCGCAGAACAGCGCAGCAAAAATGCTGAAGTAGGTTCCAAGCCGAGGATTGACCAGCCGTGCGCGCGCGGTGAATGACATGGAGAAGCGTCTCTCAGGTATCTTCGTGGGCGCCGTGCCAGTGATCGATGGCATTTTGGCGATTGACGTAGCTGGCGACCGTGATCACCGCGATGACGAAAAAGCCGTGCGTGGCGAGGAAGTATCCGAGCGGGAATCCTAAGAAGCGATGCTGATTGAGTTGTTCAGCATAAAGCGGCAGCACGATCATGACCGCCAGAAACGGCATCAGACTAGCCAGCAGCTGCCACTTGGTATGGCGCCAGTACGGCTTGCGCTCCTTACGCTCAATCATGGCTGCGACTCTCCAAGATACCGAAATGAAGCTGAAAATCCGTCCTCGGACCACCTAGTGCTTTCGTCGCACACCGGCATTCAAAGAACCGCTGGCTAGGATAACACTTTTCTTGGCCAACCAGTCATTGTAGCTGCACGCGCCGTCCACTAAATTCGGCCGCGATTCGCCGGGGTTTTCGGGCGACTCGCAACAAAAAAAACACAAGTCTGGGACGGCTCCGTCGGGAGCGCATCACGCACATCATCCGCCCCGACTGCACCCGCAGCGGCCAGATGACACAAGAACCGGGAAGGACAAAACACGAATGAGCATGATCCAGGAATTCAAAGACTTCGCCATGAAGGGCAACGTGCTTGACCTCGCCGTCGGCGTGATCATGGGCGCGGCCTTCGCGCCGATCGTCTCGACACTTGTCGACAACATTGTCATGCCGCCCATTGGCGCTTTGATGGCCGGCGTCGACTTTTCGACACTTGCCGCAGCGATTCCAACCGGTGGCGAGCCGGTGTTGATCAAATACGGCTTGTTCCTCAACGCGATCATCAAGTTCATGATCACCGCGTTCGCAATCTTCCTGCTCGTGAAAGCCATCAACGCCACCAAGAAGCCCGTGCCAGCAGCAGCCCCTGCCGCCCCGCCAGCGTCTGAGGTCTACTTGAAGGAGATCCGCGATCTCCTGGCCAAGCGCTAAGGCAGCCAAGGTTGAACGCTGCGGTCTCGAAAACCCCGGGCGGCATGCCCGGGGTTTTTTATGGCCTCACGAACAGCTGCCGCCGCCGAGCACGCAGAACTTGGCGCAATTCTTGTGGCAAAGCTTAACCGCACCGCGCTCGAACATCGCGCCATTGGCACGCGCCGCCGCATCCAGTGTGGGCCCCATTTCGAACGTCTCATCGTAGGGCAGCAGCGTACACGGCAGCACCACCGGCGCACTGGCACCCCGGCGCTTCACGACCATGCGCGAGGATGCGCACATCATGTCACTGGGGCTTTTCTCGAGGATATCCCAGCAGCGCGTTGTGATTTCAGGGCCGTCATAGCCAGCATCCATTTCCGGCAGAAGCATCAGCTGCTTGTGGTCATCGGGGTCAATCGCCCAGCTGTGCTGCGCAATCAGCGCTGCGTAGCCGGCCCGCGCCGAAGTCTCCGTCTCGTTCCAGCAGGTCCGGCCTGCGATCGCCATTTGAAAATGATTGGCCGCCAGCCAATCAAGCCCGTCAATGGTTTTGTCCCAGGTGCCAGGGCCGCGCTCGATTTCATGCAGAGTGCTGGTGAAGTGATCGAGACTGACACGCAGCGTCAGCCGATGACCATAGTGCCCCTTGAGTTCAATCAGCGCCTTTTTGACGGCCGGGCGCTGCATTGGCAGCATGGCATTGGTCAACACCAGCACGTCGAAGCCGCCAAGCAACGCCGCGCCGAGCATCTCCAGAAAGCCTGGATTGAGAAACGGCTCGCCGCCGGTGAACCCGATCTCACGCACCCCGAGGCTCTTGGCTTCGTCAAGAAACGCTTTGGCTTCACTGGCCGAAATGTACGCCAGCCGGTCATTTGTGGGGCTGGATTCGATATAGCAATTCCGGCAGGTGATATTGCACAGCGTGCCGGTGTTGATCCACAGCGTCTGCAGGCGGTCGAGCCCGACAAGCGCGCGTTTCTCGCCCTTTGCCGTCCAATCCGGATCTTCGAATTTCTGCCGTTCGGCAACTGGCAGCGGGCTATCCATAGCGATCCTCAAACCGTCACGCGCCGCGCCGTGTCCCGCGCCGCGCGAATCGCTTTCCGGC
>JANMOL010000505.1:0-9452 GCA_031369245.1 Hyphomicrobium sp.
CCTGATCGATAACCGGATCGGTTTCCGGCATCACCACCATGGTCGTGACACCGCCGGCGGCGGCGGCGTGACTGGCGGTTTTCAACGTTTCGCGATGTTCAAAGCCGGGTTCTCCGCTGAACACCTGCGCGTCGATCAGGCCAGGCGCGAGCACGTGGCCTTTGCAATCGATGACGACGGCGCCTTCGGGCGCGTTGCGGCGCAAGTGCGGGCCGATATCGGCAATCAGTCCGTCTTGCACCAGCAGCCCGCCGGGCTCATCGCGGTTCGTGGCCGGATCGATGATGCGCGCATTGATGAACACGGTCGAGGTGCCGGCGGTCTTTGGCTTCTCAAGCGATTTGTTGGGTTGCTTCATGCCGCCGCCTCCGCGCCGGGCAAGTGGGCTGCCAGCGCTTCGAGCACCGCCATGCGAACAGCCACGCCCATTTCGACTTGCTCGCGAATGACGCTGCGCGAATGATCGGCAACCGTTGAGGCAATTTCGACACCGCGATTCATCGGGCCCGGATGCATCACCAGCGCGTCGGGTTTGGCGCGCGCCAGTTTCTCGTGATCGAGACCGAAGAAGTGGAAGAACTCGCGCGTCGAGGGCACATAAGACGCGTCCATGCGCTCGCGCTGCAGGCGCAGCATCATGACGATATCGGCGCCGTCGATGCCCTTCCACATATCGGTGAAGACTTCGGCGCCGAGACGTTCTGGCGACGACGGCAGCAGCGTCGACGGCGCGATGATGCGGACGTTGGCGCCAAGCGTGTTCAAGACATTGATATTGGAACGCGCCACGCGCGAGTGCAGAATATCGCCGCAGATCGCCACTGTCAGTCCAGCGATGCGGCCCTTGGCGCGGCGGATCGTCAAAGCGTCGAGCAGCGCTTGGGTCGGATGCTGATGCGCGCCGTCGCCGGCGTTGATGACCGAGCAATCGACCTTCTGCGACAGCAGCTCGACGGCACCGGCCGCATGGTGACGGACCACGATGATGTCGGGCCGCATGGCGTTCAGCGTCACGGCGGTATCGACCAGCGTCTCGCCTTTGGTCACCGACGAGGTCGCGACGTTCATGTTCATGACGTCAGCGCCGAGCCGCCGGCCGGCCATTTCGAACGAGGCTTGCGTGCGGGTGGACGATTCAAAAAACAGATTGAGCAAGGTGCGGCCATCCAGCACGTCGCGCTTGGCGCCACGCTGCTGGAAGTGGTCTGCGGCCTTGTCGGCGAGATCGAGTAGGAAATTGATTTCAGGCGCCGTCAGACCTTCGCAGGTCAACAGATGGCGGCGCGGGAAACGCGTCAGCGCTTTGGTCGTCTGTGATTGTGCCATTAAAGTCGTGTCTATAGGGGGAGTCCCGCCCCGGGGCAAGCATTCGTGGTCGCAAGTTCACAGCGGGGTTAAGGCGCGATAAAGAACGGCGTTTCACTCACAGAGACGAGCCGCTTGGACAACCAGCGTGCCGCCGGGGGCGGCGTTCGGTTCCCCGCCCCAGTGGAAAGCGGGCCTTCCGAGCGCGTGCCAGTTTATGCCCTGAAGGTCAAACCCAACCCCTCACGTAAACAGCCAGCTCGAAACTCCGCCGCGCCGGGCCAGATCCGACAGTTCGGCATCGAACCCGGCAAACATCAGGTGCGAGGCACAGGCGTCGAACCACGGCGCGCCGCTTTTGGCCTTACGATAGGGCTGCATGAGGCTGGCCCAGGCCTTTTGGTCGAAGGCTTTGTCGCAGGCGCTGAGCGGCGGAATACGCTTCAGCCCGTTCTGGCCCGACAACCACGCATAAGCCGCCTGCCAGACTTCATTGGTGGCGGCCATGTTGTGGCGGGCTTTCAACTGATTGAGCGCCAGCACGCCGGCTTCCCGCTGGTGCGGGCCGACTTCGAGCGTTGCCACCCGCTGGCCATTGCGCTTGACCGAAAACAGCCGGCATTTATCGCGCACCAGCCGCTCGGCATATTGATCGGCGCAATTTTGCATGGCTTGTGCTTCGGTCAGGATCTCGCCGTGATCGAGCAGCGGATCAAAGGTGTAGCCCATCGCGCCGCCGGGTTTGAGCCACGGATCGGTCAATGCGCCCGATGGCAGCTGCAGCACCAGCCGCACCCGGTTGAACCAGCTCTTGGCAGCACACAGCGCGGTATCGAAGGCGACCTCGGGACGCCACGGCACGACGATCAGTTTGCTTGCCGCGGTTTCAGGCGCGCCCGAAAACCACGCGTAAGCGGCCAGCACGGCGAATTGTTTGTCGGCATGCCCGGTATCGGAAAAAATCGATTGCTCGGCGAGCCAGAGTGCGAGCGGCTCATGGCAGGCCTGCTCGGCAAACAGCACGCTCGATAGCCAAAAGGCACTTTCGGATGGCGCTTTGGGGATACGAGTCGCGATGCGCCGTCCAAAGCCTTCGCTCAACGGCAGCGCGGGCGGCAAATTGACAAACGCTTCAGGTGGTAAGCGCCGCAGCCACATCGGAAAATCCAGCGCGCGGGCAACGACCTTGAGCTGCGCGCCGCTCTCAATCAGCAACAAGGCTTGAAACCGGGCAGCCGTGGTCCCGCGCCGGGTTGCCAGCGCATAAAGAAGCCCCGGGAAAACGGTTACGAGATCGGCGAGTTTCGGCGAACTCCGGATCAGGCGGCGCAGTTCGCGCCGCGCGGGGGCTTCGAAACGCTGTACGGCGGCTTCCAGCGGGCCAGGTAGCGGCATCGCGTCGGCGCGCGGCGGCGACAGTCCCCGACGCTCAATCAGTTTTACATCGTCACTCATACATCCGCTCCGCTCAACGCTGCGGTGCGACCTCAATCGCAGCAAAGTCTGGTGGTGCCGGGAGAGGTTCGTAAAGTAATGCGGCGGCGGTGCGACAGGCCCGGGGCCAAAGCAAGAAGCCGCAATAATACATCGGCAAATGTCTGCGCGGCTGAACGGCGCGTGCTTAAGCGCCGGCCGCGCGTAACCGGTCGAGCGCGCTTTGCAAAATCAGCGTTGCTGCCAGTTTATCGATCACTTCGGCCCGCCGTTTCCGGCTTTGGTCGGCATCGATCAACATGCGCTCGGCAAGGGCCGTGGTCAGCCGCTCATCCCACAGCAGGACGGGAAGGGCCGATAATCGATTCAGATTGCGCGCTAAGGCACGGGTGGCCTGAGCGCGCGGTCCTTCGGTGCCATCCAGGTTGCGTGGAAATCCCAGCACCAGGCCAGCAATGGCGTGCTCGCTGGTGAGTGCGAACAGCCGGACCATGTCGAGCGTGAACTTGCGCCGGATGATCGTCTCGAGCGGCGACGCAATCGTGCGCGTCACGTCCGACAGCGCCAGGCCAAAGGTTTTGGTCCCGGCATCGATGCCGATCAGCCGGCCAGCAGGGCCCGCAGCCCGTTTGAACGCCGCTGGGTCTTCGGTTGTCGTGCCGGATGCTGTGCTGGGTGTGGTTTCGGTCATGGGTGTCCAGATAGGGCAGGTGCCGGAGCGGCGCCGCCGTGCCGCAGTGATGTTGGCGGCGTTGGCGATGTTGCTTCCGGGCTCCCGCCGGTTAACAGCAGCTTACTGGAAAGCCTTCAAGGATGATCAACCATTCCTGATTAACCTCCGGCCACGGGATTTTGTGGCGATTCGCCACTTTGGTTTTGTGGCCATGCGCCACTTTGGTCAGGAGCAGCCGATGGACGTGACGCTGACGCAGGCGGGTTTTACCGCGCGGCTATCGACCGAGCGCGGTCAAACGGCGGTGCTGGCGACGTTCACGGCGACGCTGTTCCTGTCGGCGTTGCTGTTATTTTCGGTGCAACCGATGTTCGCCAAAATGGTGCTGCCGCAACTCGGCGGATCGCCGTCGGTGTGGGCCGTCTCGACCTGTTTCTTTCAGACGGTCTTGCTGGCTGGCTATTGCTACGCCCATCTCTTGAATCGCTACGTCGAGCCGCGCCTAGCGCCCCTAGTCCATCTGACCGTGCTGGCCGTCGCCTATCTGGCGATGCCGATTGGATTGCCAGCAGGCGCGTCCGAGCCGCCCGCTGATGGCGCCTATTGGTGGCTGATCGGGACGCTGGCGGCCGGCGTCGGTCTACCGTTTTTCGCCGTCTCGGCCAATGCGCCGCTGTTGCAGGCGTGGTTCAGCCGGACCGGCAACCGGCAATCTCACGACCCATATTTTCTCTATGGCGCCTCAAACCTCGGCAGCCTTTTGGCGCTGCTGAGCTATCCCGTCATCATCGAGCCCATGATCGGCCTCAACGGTCAGGCGAGCATCTGGGCGCAAGGCTTTCTGGCGCTGGCGGCCGCGATCGCGGGCTCTGGGGTGATGATGCTGGCGCTCTCCGGCCAAACAACCGGGTTTTCCACACAGGCCGCGCAAAGCGCTGAACCGGCTGCTCCGCTGACGGCGTTGCAACGCGCGCGCTGGGTGCTGTTTTCGGCCGTGCCGTCGGGCCTGCTGGTGGCCTTCACAACGCATCTTTCAACCGATATCGCGGCTGCGCCGTTTTTGTGGGTCGTGCCGCTGGCGCTGTTCCTGTTGACCTTCGTTCTGGTGTTCCGCGAACGCGCGCTGGTCTCGCAGCCGTTGATGACGCGCGTGCAGCCGCTGCTGATCGCCATCACGATCATGAGCCTGTCCGGCACCATGTTCGATTGGTGGCAGTCGAGTTTGGCAGCCTTTGGTAGCTTCATCGTCACGACGCTGGTGGCGCATCGCTCACTTTACGAAGACCGTCCGGCAGCCAGCCATCTGACCGAATTCTATCTGTGGATGTCGTTGGGCGGCGTGATTGGCGGTATGTTTGCAGCTATCGTTGCGCCGCAGGTTTTCAACGCCACCTATGAGTTCCCGCTGCTGTTGACGCTTGGCATGTTGTGCCGCCCGGGTGCCTTCGGCGCGATCGGTGAAACCGAGCAGCGCTACATGACGATTGCCGGCCTGCTGGCGGCGGTCGCGATTGGCATCGGCCTCGTCATGCAGCATACAGCCGGTGACCAGGAAGCTTGGATGTTCGGCGTCTACACGCTGGCCGTCGGTTTTATCTTTCTTCTGGTCTATGGCGCCTACGCCAAGCTGCAAGTGGCCATCATCGCCATTCTGTCGCTGGTGGTCGTGGTGCTCCCCTCGCAACTCAATCGCGGCGAGCCATCGCGCAGCTTCTTTGGCGTGTTGCGCGTGCTTGAAAGCGAAAACGGCAGCGTGCGGCGCTTCCTGCATGGCACGACAAGCCACGGCGCGCAGCGGTTGACGGATGCCAGCGGCAAGGCGCTTCTGCCGCCAATCCCGGCGACCTATTACCATCCGCAATCACCGATGGCGCTGGCGGTGGGTGTGGCGCATGCAGTGCGTGGCGCGAGCGATCGTCCGTTCCGGGCCGGCATCATCGGCCTCGGTGTAGGATCGATGGCGTGTTATTCGAAACCAGACGAGATGTGGTCATTCTACGAAATCGACGCGGCCGTCGTCGGCATCGCGGAAGATCCCAAACGCTTTAATTTCCTGTCGGCCTGCCGTCCCAACGCCGTCGTGGTGCTGGGCGACGCGCGTCTGACAATCGCCAAGGAACCGGCCCAGAGCTTCGACTACATCCAGGTTGATGCGTTCTCGTCTGATTCCGTGCCAACCCACCTGCTGACAACCGAAGCCGTCAAAATGTATCTCGAAAAATTGACGGATACCGGCGTGCTCGCAATGCACGTCTCAAACCGGCATTTGGATCTGGCGCCTGTCGCCGCCGCAGCGGCGTTGGCTGTGCCCGGGACGTTTGCGGCCATCGTCCGCAGCACGCCGGCCAATCCGTCGCTTGACGCCGCGCCGTCAGTCGTCGTGGTCGTGACTAAGATGCCTCAGTCGCTCGCCCCGGTGCTGGCCTGGCCCGACGCGGCCGAGCAGACGAGCGCTGCGGTGACGCCGTGGACCGATGACTATTCCGACATCATCTCGGCCATGTGGCGGGTCTACGGCCACAAGAAATAGCGCCGCTCCGGGCCCACTGAGCGCTGAAAATCGCTAAGAGGGCGCGGCTGGCGAGGCAGCGCCCTCAGCCGTCTGCGAGACCCCGGTTGCGTTCAAGCCGCCCGGGAAGCTAAGAGAGCGCTCAACCGTTTCTCCTTTCCCTTAGCTGTGAGGGCATTGCCATGCAGGTCGACGAAGCGACCGTTCGCCGGATTGCGCGTCTAGCGCGCATCAAGATCACCGATGCCGAAGCCAAGGGGCTCGAAAAGGAGCTCTCGGGCATCCTCGACTGGGTGAAGCAACTCGACGAGGTCGACACAGCCAACGTCGAGCCGATGACCCGCGTCGTGCCGATCGCCCTAAAGCAGCGCGACGATCATGTCACCGACGGCGAAATCGCAGAGGCCGTCACCCGCAATGCGCCGCTGACCGAAGATTATTTTTTCGTTGTTCCCAAGATCGTGGAGTAGCGCGATGCGCAGCACTATTTCCGTGATCGGGCTGTTGGCGCTGACGGCCGTCCCCGTGCTCGCTGCCGTCCCCGCGCGCGCCGCCGTCAAAGGCACGTTTATCGGCCCCGGCACTTACGCCACCGCGGATGGCTGCGAAAAGCTGAAGGCATTGGCCGCCGGCGCTGACAAGAACGTCGGAACGGTTCCTGAAACGCTGACCGAAGACGGGTTCTCAAGCTGGGAAGGAACCTGCACATTCACATCCTTCACCGAGAAAGACCAAGGCCGGATGTGGTCGGCTGCGATGAATTGCGCGGAAGGAGCGAACGAAGGTCCAGAGTCGGATATTTTCGAACGCATGCTCGACGGCTCGATCAAGGTGACTGTGATGAATAGCGCGACAACGCTGGTGCGCTGCGACGCTGACAAGGGAAAGTAGTCTGTGACGGATCTGACCAAACTGACGCTGGCAGCAGCACGCGACGGCCTCAAGGCCAAGACGTTCAAAGCCATCGAGCTGACCGACGCGTTTCTGTCAGCAATTGAAAAAGCCAATCCGGCGCTCAATGCTTTCGTGCTGCCAACACCCGATCACGCCCGCGCGCAAGCCAAAGACAGCGACCAACGGATCGCGGCAGGCAAAGCTGGCGCACTCGAAGGTCTGCCGCTTGGCAACAAGGATCTGTTCTGCACCAAGGGCATTCGCACCACCGCGTGCTCCAAGATCCTGGATGATTTCAAGCCGCCGTATGAATCGACCGTTGGCCAAAATCTGTGGAATGCCGGGGCGGTCATGCTCGGCAAGCTCAACAACGACGAATTCGCCATGGGCTCATCAAACGAGACGAGCGCGTTCGGCAACGTCGTCTCGCCGTGGCGGCGCAAGGGGAAGGACGGCAAACTCTCGACCGATAAACTGGTGCCGGGCGGATCATCGGGCGGGTCGTCGGCCGCCGTTGCCGCCGATCTGTGTCTGGCTGCGACCGCAACCGATACCGGCGGCTCGATCCGCCAGCCCGCGGCCCTGACCGGCACGGTCGGCATCAAGCCGACCTATGGCCGCTGCTCGCGCTGGGGCATCGTGGCGTTTGCCTCGTCCCTCGATCAGGCGGGCCCGATCGCCAAAACGGTGCGCGACGCGGCGCTGATGTTGAAAATCATGGCCAGCCACGACCCCAAAGACACAACCTCGGTGGATGTGCCGGTTCCCGATTATGAGGCGGCGCTCAAAAAAGGTGTCAAAGGCCTACGCATCGGCGTGCCGAAGGAATACCGCGTCGAGGGCATGTCCAAAGAAATTCAGACGTTGTGGGATGACGGCATTGCCTGGCTGAAGGCGGGCGGCGCGACCATCCACGAGATCTCGCTGCCGCATACCAAGTACGCGCTGCCAGCCTACTACATCGTGGCACCGGCCGAGTGTTCGTCGAACCTGGCGCGCTACGACGGTATGCGCTACGGCCTGCGCGTGCCGGGCAGCAACCTGACGGATACATATGAAAAAACCCGCGCTGCCGGCTTTGGCAAGGAAGTCCGCCGCCGCATCCTGATCGGCACCTATGTGCTGTCGGCTGGCTATTACGACGCCTACTATCTCAAGGCGCAGAAAGTCCGCACGCTCATCAAGCAGGATTTCGATACCGCCTGGAACACCGTCGACGTGGTGCTGACGCCGACCACGCCATCGCCCGCCTTTGCGTTTGGCGAGAAGACCGGTGATCCGTTAGCGATGTATCTTGAAGATATTTTCACGGTGACAGTCAACATGGCGGGCTTGCCGGGCATGTCGGTGCCGGCTGGACTGTCGTCCGAGGGCACGCCGCTTGGCCTCCAGCTTATTGGTAAACCGTTCGATGAAGAAACGCTGTTCCGGACCGCGCAGGTCATTGAAGATGCCGCCGGACACTTCAAGGCGCCGGATCTGTGGTGGATGAAGGGCTAAGATGATGGACCCGAAACGACCCTGGGATTGCGCCGACATGAGCCAAATCCGCTCTGAAATCGATCGCATTGACGACACGCTCGTCGATCTCATTGCCGAGCGCTTCGGCTATGTCGACCGGGCCTGGCAGCTCAAAATGAAATCGACGGAAGGCGCCGTCGTGCCGTGGCGCATTCAGCAGGTCATCGACCGCGTCAAGGCGCGCGCCAGCGACAAAGGCCTGCCGCCCGAGATGGTCGAAATGGTCGGGGCGCAATGGCGCAACATGATCGGCTGGTTCGTGCAATACGAAGAAGAGAAAATCGGCAAGGCCGTCGATAGCGAAAGTGCCAAAAAATCATGACGCCGGATCTGCAGCCTGACGTCAATCTCATCGAGCTCGTGCTTTACGCAGCGCTCAACCCGGCAACGATTGCGGTCGCGTTTCTGCTGGGCCGCAAAGCCGATCATCGCAGCAAGTTGTTCATCGCGGCCTTTGCCGGCGCGATTGCCGGTATCGCGCTGCTCTATGTGGCAGCTCTGTTGCGCATCTTCGATGCGCCGATGCTCGGGCGCGCGGCGGCCGGTATTTTTTCAACGTCGCTGGCGGCGGGGTTAATCTACGCTGCCATCGGATTTGCCAGCAAACGCTGAGTAATTGTGAATGCCAAGGTCATTTTGAAACAGCTTGGATGACGAGCGGACACTTGCGAGCAATTTGCCTGCCCAATCGTAACGTGACCGCAACTCTGCTGCGCTATTCTCCGCCCGGGATGCAGGCTTTCTGGCACGATCATTATCGTGTCTCAGAGCGTTCGGGATGTGGAGACGTCAGTGGCGTACAATCTTATTGGCTATAACGTTATCAACGGCACGCCCGGCGCGGAAACGCTGACGGGCACCGTCCTGCGCGATGCGATCTACGGCAACGGCGGCGCCGATACACTGACCGGCGGCCTCGGTGCCGACATCCTGTTTGGCGGCAGCGGCGGCGGCGTGACGTTCGTCTACAATGCCGATGCGGTTTGGGCGCCTGGATTTCGCGTCGTCAATTCCGGTGACCCGTCGGGCGCAGGCCCCGGCACCACCTTCGATCTGGCCGGCTACGGCCAAAGCCACGATGTGTTCGTTGGCAGCGGGTCAAACAACACGCTCGTC
>JANMOL010000529.1:0-2427 GCA_031369245.1 Hyphomicrobium sp.
ACGCGTTGCGGTGGCCGGCAAGGCCTTTGATCTCGGCCATGGCGATGTTGTGATCGCTGCCATCACCAGCTGCACCAACACCTCAAACCCAAGCGTGTTGATTGGCGCTGGCCTGCTGGCGCGCAATGCCCTGGCGCGCGGATTGTCAGCCAAGCCGTGGGTGAAAACCTCGCTGGCGCCGGGATCGCAGGTGGTGGCCGCCTATCTCGAAAAGTCCGGCCTTCAGACGTCGCTCGACAGGCTGGGCTTCAATATCGTGGGCTTTGGCTGCACGACGTGCATTGGAAACTCCGGGCCGTTGCAAGCCGACATCTCGAAGGCCATTAACGACAACGGCCTCGTCGCGGCCGCAGTCTTATCAGGCAACCGCAACTTTGAAGGCCGGGTCAGCGCCGACGTGCAAGCCAACTACCTGGCGTCGCCGCCGCTGGTCGTCGCCTACGCACTGGCAGGTACGGTGCAGCGCGATTTGACAACCGAGCCGATCGGCACGGGCAGCGACGGGCGGCCGGTGTTTCTCAAAGACATCTGGCCGACGTCGCAAGAGATCCAGAAGTTCGTTGCCGAAAATATTACGCGCGAGATGTTCCGTTCACGCTATGCCGATGTGTTTAAGGGCGACAGCAACTGGCAGGCGATCGCAACCAGCAGCGGGCTGACCTATGGCTGGGACGGGCATTCGACGTACGTGCAAAACCCACCCTACTTCCGCACGATGAAAAAAGCCCCCGCCGCGATTGCCGACATCAAAGGCGCGCGCATTCTGGGATTGTTTGGCGACAAGATCACCACCGACCACATTTCACCGGCCGGATCGATCAAAGCTGCCAGCCCGGCTGGCCGCTATCTCGTCGAAAACCACGTCAAGCCTGCCGACTTCAATCAATACGGCACGCGGCGCGGCAACCACGAAGTGATGATGCGCGGCACCTTCGCCAATATTCGCATCAAGAACCATATGGTGAAGGACGCCAGCGGCGCGGTCAAAGAAGGCGGCCTGACGATCCACTATCCGTCGGCAAAGGAAATGCCGATCTATGACGCGGCGATGGCCTACGCGGACGAAGGCGTGCCGCTTGTCGTGTTCGCTGGTATCGAATACGGCAACGGCTCATCGCGTGATTGGGCGGCGAAAGGCACCAACCTGCTGGGCGTGCGCGCGGTGATCGCGCAATCGTTCGAACGCATTCACCGCTCCAATCTTGTCGGCATGGGCATCGTGCCGTTTACATTCACGGATGGCACGACGTGGCCATCTCTCAACCTCAAGGGCGACGAGCGCGTCACGATCGAAGGCCTCGCTGCGATCAAGCCGCGCCAGTTGCTGACGGCGCGCATCACCTCGGCCGGCGGAGGCGTAAAGGACGTGCCGATCCTGTGCCGGATCGATACGCTCGATGAGCTCGAATACTTCCGCAATGGCGGCATTTTGCACTACGTGCTGCGCAATCTGGCGGCCTAGTACGAGCCAGTCACGACGCTCATTAAGGGTCACCTCAGAAATCGGGTGGCCCTTTTTCATTTGTTGGCCGTTCGTGCGTGGGTTTTTTGAGTTCGATGTAAGGTTTGGCTGGCCAGCAACGTAGGAGCTGTCAGGACTCACCCGTTCGTGACTGGCCTTTTGCCGCGAGCGATACAATATTACATCAGCAAAATGTGTGCGCGGGCAGCGGTTCCGGGCGTGCAATTCAAGGATCCTGGCGATGCGCGTGCGCACTTTGATTTTCTGGCTTGCGGCGACAGTAGGCGCTCTGCCGGCGGCAGCGCAGGCCCCGGCGTCTGATGCAGCCGGGTTTGGGATCGATCCGCAGCCCAACCAAATCAGCGCGGTCGTTGAGCTCTTCACCAGCCAGGGTTGCTCGTCGTGCCCGCCCGCTGACGTTGTCCTGAAGACCCTGTCGTCCAACCCGTCTATCCTGGCTCTGTCGTTTCCCGTCGATTATTGGGACTATCTGGGGTGGAAGGATACCTTTGCCTCGCCGCGCAACAGCGAGCGCCAACGGGCCTATGCCAAGGCGCGCGGTGATGGCGCGATTTACACCCCGCAGGCGGTGATCAACGGCACGGTTCACGTCAATGGCGCACGCCAAGCCGATATTGCCAATGCCATCGATGTGACGGTGAAAAGCACCGCGCTGCGGCGCGTGCCCATACAGTTCTGGCAAGAGCGCAATACCCTCAATATCGCGGTCGGTCCCGCAAGCCAGGGTCAGCAAGTTAAAGAGGCGACGGTCTGGCTTGGCGTCGTGCAGTCGTCGGGAACTGTCGATATCAAAAAAGGCGAAAACGCGGGTCAAGCGCTGGTCTATACGAATATCGTCCGGGATCTGACACCGATCGGCCTGTGGAAAGGCCAAGCGATGCGCATTCAAATTCCGCGCGCGGCCGTGATGCAGGCCGAGACGCAAAAGTCCGTCGTGCTGATCC
>JANMOL010000561.1:0-3320 GCA_031369245.1 Hyphomicrobium sp.
ATTGGTTATAAAATCATGAAGAGCTCCGGCGATCGATTGATCCTCGCCACAAAACCATGTTGCCAGCGCGTATTCCCAACGTCTTTAAACCCAGTCGCCGCCACCTCCATCACCTAGCTCCAAGCCCCGCTTTGACGCCGGTCGCGGGCACGCTATCCTGCAGCGCATGAAGTGCAGGATCTCTCTCGTGCGACTGGTGATATGACCATACTGGTTGTGGGCGCAGGCTTCGCTGGCGCCGTCACCGCGCGCGAACTGGCCGACGCGGGCTATCGCGTCCACGTCATCGATCAGAAGGATCACGTGGCCGGCCATTGCCACGACTACACCCACGATACCGGCGTGCGCGTGCATCGTTACGGCCCCCATCTGTTCCACACCTCGAATGCCAAGGTCGTGGCGTGGCTGTCGCGGTTTACCGATTGGCAGCCCTACGAGCACCGCGTTGTGGCGCAGCTGCCCGACGGACGCCATGTCCCGCAGCCGATCAATTTGGATACCGTCAACGCCATTTTCGGCGTCACGCTGGCGACCGCCATCGACCTCGCGGCTTTTCTCACCTCAGTGACGGAACCGCGCGCGACCATCGTCTCGGCGCAAGACCAGCTGTATGCCCGCATCGGCCCGCAGCTGACGAACCTCTATGTCCGGCCGTACATGAAAAAGATGTATCAACTAGACCTGACCGCCATCCCGGCCAGCGTCGTCCGCCGTATTCAAATCCGTGGCGATCGCGAGACCAGGTACTTCCCCGATGATACCTTCCAAGCCCTGCCCAAGGATGGCTACACCGCCCTGTTCCAGCGCATTCTCGATCATCCGCGCATCACGCTCGAACTTGAGCGCAGCTTCGCGCCGGATATGCCGGCGTCCTACGATCATTGCTTCAATAGCATGCCGATCGACGAGTTTTTTTCGTTCTGCTTTGGCGAGCTGCCCTATCGTTCCACCCGTTTCCATACCACCGTCGTGCCGCAGCACGAGGCGTCCCGCCATGTTGCCATCGACTACACCGGCGATCGTCCTTTCATTCGCGAGATCTGGTGGCACAACCTGCCGGGCCACCACGTCAAGGCGGGCCCAAGCGTGCTGCGCATGATCGAAGAGCCCTGCGATTATCGCGACAACAATTTAGAGCGCCACTTTCCGGTGCGCTTGCAGGATGGCAAGGCCGATGCGGTCTACGCGCGCTACAAGGCGCGCGCTGCGGAATTAGCAAACATCACGTTCATTGGCCGCTGCGGCACCTTCCAGTACCTGGATATGCATCAGGTCGTGAACCAGTCGCTGGCCAGCGTTGGCAAATGGCGCGCAGCGCAACGCTCAGCAGCACTCTGATCGTCCCGGGCCGCGTCCGTCCTCGCGTTCACGCGCGCCCTTTCTGAGGGATGCCGCTTGACCCGGCAACGCTGCCCGACGACAACCACGGGCATGACTGAAAACGCACAGCTCTTCGCGCCCTCAGCGGCCCGCAACCGCGATCCGATCCTCGCTGTTCTGAAGCGCGTCCTGCCGCCGCGCGGCCTGGTTCTCGAAATTGCCAGCGGCAGCGGCGAACACGTCATGCATTTTGCATCCGCCAGCGGGCCAGATCTGGTCTTTCAACCGAGCGACCCCGACACGCGCGCCCGCGCCAGCATTGATGCGTGGGCGCGCGCGCTCGGTCTGCGCAATGTCCGCCCGGCGATCGCGCTCGATGCGGCGTCGCCCGAGTGGCCGATCACCGCGGCTGACGCGGTGCTGTGCATCAACATGATCCACATCGCGCCGTGGGCCGCGGCCGTCGGGCTCATCGAACAGGCAGCGAGCGTCCTGCAAGGCGGCGGCGTGCTTTATCTCTACGGTCCCTATCGCAGCCATGGCCGCGACACCTCAGCCAGCAACGCGGCGTTCGACGCCGATCTCAAACGGCAAAACCCGGCCTGGGGCGTGCGCGACCTCGAAGCCGTGACAGCGCTTGCCGAAAATAATGGTTTTGCGCCGCCTGAAATGACCGGCATGCCGGCTAATAACCTTTCGCTCGTGTTCCGGAAAGCCGCATGACAGCCCAACCACCGTCGCTGCAACCACACTCTGCGCTCAGGCCGTTCGATGCGCGCCTGCTATCCGTCGGCGACGGCCATTGGATCTACGTCGAGGAAGTTGGCACCAAGGGCGGCACGCCAGCGCTGTTTTTGCACGGCGGGCCGGGCAGCGGATCGCAGCACGGCCATCGCGCGCTGTTCGACCCCGCGCGCCAGCACGCGTTTTTGTTCGACCAGCGCGGCGCCGGGCGCTCGCATCCGTATCTGTCATGCGCCGCCAACACCACCCAGCATCTGATCGCTGACATCGAGGCGATCCGCGCGCACTTTGGGATCGAGCGATGGCTGGTGGTTGGCGGCTCGTGGGGCTCGACGCTGGCGCTCGCCTATGCCGAGCAGTTTCCTAAGCGCGTCACCGGCCTTGTGCTGCGGGCGATTTTCTTCGGCACCCGCGCCGAGGTCACGTGGGCCTTCGTCGAGGGTCCAAAAATTTTCCGCCCCGAATTGTTTGCCGAGTTTCGCGATTGGCTGCCGGAGGCCGAGCGTGGCGATCCGCTGGCCGCCTATCTGACGCGCCTGACGCATACCGATACGGCCGTGCGAGCGGCGGCAGCCGCCATCTGGAACGCCTACGAGCGCACCCTATCCGAATTGCAGCCGTCAGAATTGAAGACCGCTGCCAAGCTGCTGCCGCAGATTATCGACGCCGGCGCGCGCCTGCCGCCAACGCCAATTCTGGAAGCCCACTACATTTCTCACGATTTTTATCTGGCGCCCGGCCAGCTGCTCGATAACGCGCATCGGCTGACGGGCATTCCAGGCGCGATAATCCAAGGCCGCTACGATCTGCTGTGCCCGCCGAAAGCCGCCTATGCGCTGAGCAAAGCCTGGCCCGGCGCCACATTGGAGATCATCGACAACGCCGGTCACGCCATGACAGAACCGGGCGTTACAGACGCGATGCGCGCAGCGATTGCGCGGATGCTGGCTTAGCGCGGCCACAGGACGTGCCAACGCCAGTGTGGCCCCACCTGGCCTAATGCCTTCGCTTTGCGTGTTGCGTGTTGCGCCGCGCTTACCGCCGCACGCGCCGCCGCGGCTCAACGGGAACATCGGAGGGCGTATCAGCCTGGCCATCGTCGCGATCAGCGCCGCCCGCCGCATCATCGGCATTCAGCGCGCCGCCCGGTGCCGCTGCGTCATCGCGCACGGCTGGCGCTTTCGCTTTTGCGCTCGTCGCCTCCGGGGCTTTTTGCGCGACCGCGTTCTTCGGGCTTTGGCATTCCGTCAGCCAGA
>JANMOL010000571.1:0-2377 GCA_031369245.1 Hyphomicrobium sp.
CGAATAGCCCATTAAGTCCCCAAATTGCACTTGGGCCCGGCTATAGCACAGCGTTCGCCGCGGACAGCACGTTCACACTGGCAGTCGTGCAGGGGCAAGTCGTTTATTCCTGACGATCCTGGGCCTGCCTTCCCCCAGCCATGCGCGCAGCCTAGGGTTAGGGCACGGCGGCACAGGCCAGGTGCAGGGCGGCGGCCGGCTCGGGGATTTCAAGGGTTCTACGGATGGTGCAATTCATCGATGTGTGGCGCGGCCATCCGATCAACGAAAGCGTCATGACGCCGTGCCTCGCGCCGGGCGACCTGACCAATGTGCAGGGTGAGGCGGTTGGCGCCGGTCTGCCGGTGTTTCATAACCAGTGCGCGATCCGCATGGGCACAGCCCTGCGCCGGGCGGGCGTCACGATCGGCGAACTCGGTAAAATCGCAACGTGCGGTGTGCATCCGGCGGCCGATCTGCACACCCTCAACGCCAACCAGCTGGCCAACGCCATCCGGCGCGCCAACCTGCCGGGCTTCGGCGAGATCGAAATCATTGCGGGCGCCGATGTCCGCCAGTTCTATCCCAAGCTGTTCGGGCGCACGGGCGTGCTCTACATCCAGGATTATTGGATGCGCACGTCTGATCAGCCGGGCCAGCCGACCGGCGACCACATCGATGTGTGGAACGGCTATCGCTCGAGCGCCAAGTGGCTGATGGAGTGGTTCTCGTGGGCCGGCTACTATTCGAACTACGCCAACGCGCGCGAGATCTGGTTCTGGGAAGTGAAGTAGTTCGCTCGGGCCCACCGTCCGCAGACCTGTTCGCCGCGCTGTGAGGAGACCCCATGCGCTACGTCATCGCCATTCTGTTTGCGATCGCCGGTGCCGCGCTGGCGATGATGTTCGTCAGCCAGGGCGTCGCCGACTTCATGACCGCCCGCTATCGCTTCGACAGCCCCGATGAAGTCGCCGACCTGCACTCTGGCGTCTATATGGCGTGCAACGTCTTGGGCCTCGTCTTGGGCTGGCTCACGGGCTGGGGCCTCGGCGGGCTGTTCGCACGCGGAACGAGGCCGGGTGACCATTGACCACAAGGCGCTGCGGCTTCCCCCGCTGGCCGCGGGGCGCTATAGGTTCAACATCATGCGCACAGGCCGCGCACCAAAGATCGTTAAGACCGCCGCCGAGGACCGCTCCCCGTCATGCATCTGCTGCTCCTTGCCTCGCTCGGCGGCGCCATCGGCGCGGGTCTGCGCTTTCTGGTCAATCAGGCCTTTGCCGGTCCTGAGATCGTGCGCGGGGTGCCCGTGTTTCCGTGGGCGACCTTGTCGGTCAATATCGCCGGCGGGTTTTTAATGGGCGTGGTTTTTGTGCTGGTGAACGAGCGGCTCGGCAGCAGCCTCGAATGGCGCACGTTTCTCGCGACCGGCATCCTCGGCGGGCTGACGACGTTCTCGGCTTACTCGCTCGACATGATGACCTTGCTGACCGACGGCGGCCTCAGCCTGCGTTTTGTCGCATACACCGCGGGCTCGGTGGTGCTGGCGTTGGGAGCTCTTGCTGCCGGTCTGTGGCTGACGCGCGCGGTGCTGGCATGAGTGCTGCCCCCGCGAGTTCAAAAAGCGACAACCCGAAAATCGAGACCATGCGCGTGGACGGCAGCGAAGCCGACATGCGGCTCGACCGCTGGTTCCGCGTGCACTTTCCCGAGGTTGGCTACACGTACCTGCAAAAGCTGCTGCGCTCCGGTCAGGTCCGGGTCGACAGCAAGCGCGCGCAAGCCAACGACCGCTTGAACGCCGGCGCTGAAATCCGCGTGCCGGCCATTGTCCGCCAGCCGAAGAAAACCGGCCCAAGTTCGGGCAGCGGTCTTAAAGCCCCGCTCGGGGTTTCGAAGGGCGACCGCGACGCCATCGAACGGATGATCATCTACGAGGATGAGTATGTCCTCGTGCTCAACAAGCCGTTCGGGCTCGCCGTGCAGGGCGGCACCGGCACCAAAAAACATATAGACGGTATGCTCGAAGGCATGGCCGACCGGTTCGGCGGTGAGCGCCCGCGTCTCGTTCATCGCATCGACCGCGACACGACCGGCATTTTGCTGGTCGCGCTAACCCGCGACGCCGCCGCCAAGCTCGGCAAAACGTTCCAGACGCGCTCGGCCGCCAAGACCTATTGGGCGATGGTCAACGGTGTGCCCAAGCCGGCCCAAGGCAAAATTGAAGCGGCCCTCGTCAAAGCGTCGGGCCCCGACGGCGACCGCGTTCGCAAGGCCAAACCTGGCGAGCAGGCCGTCGCCATGCACGCCACGACGCACTATTCCGTCATCGATCAGGTGGCGCGCAAGGCCGCCTGGGTTTCACTTAAGCCCGTCACGGGCCGCCAGCATCAGTTGC
>JANMOL010000587.1:0-4576 GCA_031369245.1 Hyphomicrobium sp.
CGTGATGTGGCCTCTGCCCTCGCAACCGTGATGCCGGATGTCTGCTTCAATGCGTTGCACGGTCAATTTGGCGAAGATGGCTGCGTTCAAGGCATCCTCGAGATGCTGGCCATCCCGTACACCCATTCCGGCGTGCTGGCATCCGCCCTTGCTATGCACAAAGAGCGCGCCAAAGACGTCATGGCCAAAGCGGGTGTGGCCGTTGCGGAGGCAAAGCTCGTCACCCGGGCCAAAGCCCTCGAACGCCACGTGATGACGCCGCCGTACGTCGTCAAACCCGTGGCCGAAGGATCAAGCGTTGGTGTCGTGATTGTCCCGCCGGACGCTGACCGCCCGCCCAACTCGATCGCGGCCGGCGGTCCTCTTGATCAGATCCTGATGGTCGAGCGCTTCATCGCCGGACGCGAACTGACCTGCGCTGTCATCGGCGGGTTCGTGACCGACGTCATCGAAATCGTGCCGCTGAGGGGTCTCGAGTTCTACGATTACGAGGCCAAGTACGCGCCAGGCGGCTCGAAACATGAGCTGCCTGCACAACTTTTACCAAATCTTTACCAAACACTCCGTTCCTTAACACTTCGAGCGCATCAGGCGTTGGGCTGTCGCGGCGTGTCGCGAGCCGACTTCCGCTACGACGATACGCCGGGCGGAACGGGCGAACTGATTTGCCTCGAAGTGAATACGCAGCCAGGCATGACGGGGACGTCCCTCGTGCCGGAGCTGGCGGGTTACGCCGGATGGACCTTCGGTGAACTCGCGAGGTGGATGGTCGAGGACGCGAGTTGCAACAGGTAGAGACGGGATCGCGGTTCTGGTGGCGGGCGCTTGATGCGCAATCGCCAGAGCCACCCGCGTCGTCTGCTTCCGCGTTTTTTTCTGCGCCAGCGCCGTCAGGCAATCCATCAAGGCAGCCGGGCGCCTTGCGCCAGCATGACCTGTCATTCAAGCTGCAAATTCCGCGCGGTGACCGGCGCAAACTCCAGCGTCGCCGCTCGAAGGCGCGCTGGGTAAAAGGCATTGTTGCGTTTGCCGCCTTATCAGGTATCAGCGCGGCCACAGCCGTCGCCGTCGCGTCTTCGCAACTCAGAAATATGGATCCCGCAGCCGCGGCGTCCGAGCGGGCCACGCGCACCTTGATTGCGCTCGGATTTGGCATCGATCAAGTCAGTGTCACCGGCCACCGCTATACGCTCGACGCCGATGTGTTTGACGCCCTCGATTTACCCAATGTCGCAACATTTGCTTCGTTCGATGCCGCCGCCGCCTTGAAACGCATCGAACGCATCGCCTGGGTCGACACGGCGCAGATTACCCGCGTCTTTCCTGGCACCCTGACTGTGCAAATCCACGAGCGCCAGGCGGCCGCGATTTGGACGCGAAGCGAGCGCGACTATCTGATTGATGGCACCGGACGCCTATTAGGCCCTGTGCCGGTGGCAAGCGGCTTCGTGCTGCCCCGTGTCACCGGCGAGGGCGCCAATACCGATGCGCCGCTGCTTCTTGTGGCTCTGCGACGCCATAAAGAGCTCGAGCAAAAGTTCAGCTACGCCGAGCGGATTGCCGAGCGGCGCTGGGCCGTTGTCCTCAAAAATGGCACGCGCGTGGAACTCGGCGCTGACCGCGAGGTCGAAGGATTGCATGAAGTTTCGAGCAATACGGCCCTGCGCCGGGCCCTGGATGGAGCTCCGGTGGTGATCGATGTCCGCACGCCCGGCCGGATCGCGCTGCGCCCGGTCTCGGCACAGATCACTGCGGCACCGGTCCGTCCTCAAGCATCGCTGGAGCTGCGGCCATGAGCAGGCGCGCAAACAGTGACCGGCGGCAGCAGCATCTGATCGGGCTGCTCGACATCGGCACCAGCAAGATTGCAGCAGCGGTCCTGGTGGCAGGGGCTGAGTCCGCTGGCAGTGGTGACGGCGGCCCCGCCTTGCGCGTTGCAGGCCTCGGCGTGCAGCGGTCTGCGGGTGTCAAGGCTGGTGTGTTGACCGATCTCGATGCCGCCGAAAACGCCATCCGCGCGGCCATCAGCCAGGCCGAGCGCGCAGCCGGCGTTTCGCTGGACAACGTTATTGTTTCGGTCTCTTCCGGGCGGCTCAAATCGCAGCATTTCGCTGCCAATGCCGACGTCGAAAGCGGCGTTGTTCGCGATGACGACATTGCCCGTGTGCTTTCAGGCGGCCGGGCCTACGCCGAGCGCGACGGACGGATGCTGCTGCATATGAACCGGCTGGGCTACAGGCTCGACGGCACGGCTGGCATCCGCGATCCGCGCGGGCTGGCAGGCCGTCAGGTTTCAGCTCAACTTCATGCTGTGACAGCCGACGAAGCGCCGTTGCGCAATCTGTTGCTGCTCATTGAGCGGTGTTTCTTGAGTTGCGATGGCTTAGTCGCAACGCCCTACGCCAGTGCACTCGCCGTGACGACCCAAGAAGAGCGCCAGTTCGGCGTGACCTGCATCGATCTGGGTGCAGGCACGTCGTCGATGGCGCTGTTTTCAGACGGCCGGTTTGCCGGTGCGGATCTGGTGCCCGTTGGCTCCCAGCACATCACCTTCGACATCGCAAAGGCGTTGCAGACACCACTCGTCGAAGCCGAGCGAATCAAAACGCTTTATGGCACACTCGTGTCTGCCCAGTCCGACGAGCATGAGTCGTTCTCCTATCCGCTGTCAGGCGAAGAGGAAGGTGCGACGTACCAGACCACGAAGGCGCGGCTGACCGAAATCATTCGCCCGCGTGTGGCACAAACCCTCGGCTTGGTGCGTGAGCGCCTGGCTCAAAACGGCGCGAGTGCCTTTGCCGGTGACAAGGTCGTCCTGACGGGAGGCGCAAGTCAGCTTCTAGGTATTGCGGAGTTTGCCGCAAACGAACTTGGGAAACCGGTTCGGATCGGCAGGCCGTCACCGCTCCCCGGCTTGCCGGCGGGTGTCGCCGGTCCACAGTTCGCAACGCTCGCTGGTTTGGCTTTGGCATCGGCCCAGGGCGAGAGCGATGCCGGGGCGTATCGTGACCGGACCGGCGCGCCGCAAGGCTATCTCGGCCGGGTCGGTTCTTGGCTGAAAGCCGGGTTCTAAAGCGTTTTGTGTTTGTTACGTGCGTTTCACAAGGCTGTCGCTGCCAACGTGGTTGCGATCAGGTCTCCAACGGCTACCCCGAGGGCGTTATGAGCATCAAACTGCAACTTCCAAAACTCGTCGACGTCAAGCCGCGACTGACCGTCATCGGCGTTGGCGGGGCCGGGTGTAATGCCGTCAACAACATGATTGCGGCTGGCTTGCAGGGCGTTGATTTCGTGGTTGCGAACACCGACGCGCAATCGCTCGCCGCTTCGAGCGCCGAACACAGAATACAGCTTGGCGCCAACCTCACAGAAGGCCTGGGTGCTGGCTCTCGGCCTGAAATCGGAGAAGCTGCGGCCGAGGAAGCGCTCGAAGAAATTCGCGCCCTCGTCGTTGGCTCGCACATGGTCTTTATCGCAGCCGGCATGGGTGGTGGCACGGGCACGGGTGCGGCCGCGGTGATCGCCCGAGCGGCTCGCGAACTCGGCATTCTGACCGTCGGGATCGTCTGTAAGCCTTTTCAGTTTGAGGGCGCACGCCGGATGCGTACCGCCGATGCGGGCGTTCAAATTCTGCGCCAGCACGTCGATACGCTGATCGTTATTCCGAACCAGAACCTGTTTCGCATCGCCAATGAGCGCACGACCTTTGCTGAAGCCTTCGTGCTGGCCGACCAAGTGCTTTACTCCGGCGTCGCCTGCATCGTTGAGCTGGTGCTGAAGGAAGGCCTGATCAACCTCGATTTCGCCGACGTTCGAACCGTCATGAGCGGCATGGGCACGGCTATGATGGGCACCGGCGAAGCGACCGGCGACCGGCGCGCCATTCTTGCCGCCGAGGAAGCGATCGCCAATCCGCTGCTCGATGATGTGACGCTCAAAGGCGCCAAGGGTCTGCTGCTGTCGATTACCGGCGGCCGCGATTTGACACTCTATGAGGTCGACGAAGCGGCCAGCCGTGTGCGCCAGGAAGTCGACCCCGATGCCAATATCATTGTGGGCGCGACCTTCGACGACAACCTCGGCGACCGCTTGCGCGTCTCGATTGTCGCCTCTGGCATGGGCCGCGCCGCTGAACAGGCGCGCGTGCAGCAGCTGGCACCGCAAACCGCGCACCAGCAGCCCGCATCATATCCGCAGACGCATGCCCAGCTCGCACAGCCATCCGCAACCGCCCCGCTGCCCGGTTGGCCAGCGCGCAGCCAGCCAGCGGCCGCAGCGCCAGCTCCGAGCCAGATGCCGCCTGTTCCGGGCTATGCGTCCCAGAATTCCGATATGCAGCGCCGTCTGACGGAGGTGCTGCAAAGCGCGCAGGCTCCCGCCGCCGCACTAGCCGGGTTGTCACCCGCGCCGCACGCAACCTGGGCAGCCCCTGGGAATGTCATGATCGAAGATGGTTTTTCACATTTTGTCCCCCAGCAAGGTCCCGCTGCCCACCCGCACGCCCAGCCGATCCACGACAGCTCGGGTCATGCAGCCGGCGGCGCTTTCCAGCCCGCTGCGCCGGCTGAACTTCCGC
>JANMOL010000629.1:0-1575 GCA_031369245.1 Hyphomicrobium sp.
CAATGAATTCAATTCTGAAAACGATAAGAGCACCCTGCTCGAAAGCCGTGGCCGGCTTGACGTCACGCGGCGCACAAACCTGCAAGCCTTGATCAGCCGCGAACAGGCGCTTGAGAGCCGTTCGGCGCTCGATGCCAGCACCGCGGGGTCGCGCATTAATCAGATCACCGAGCGGGCGGAAGGCGCGCTCAATCACCGGTTCAACAGGCTGTCGCTGCAATTCCGCGGGAGCGTGACAGATTTCGGTTTTGGCGAGACCGAAAATGTTGGGGTTACGACGAGCAACGCCGATCGCGATTACACGGCTACCGAAGAAACCGCGCGGGCGACTTGGGAATTCAAGCCAACGTTCTCGGTCTTCACGGAAGTTGCGGTCAACCAGCGCAACTACGACACAGCGGCGGCGAGCGATGGCCTCAACAGAAGTTCAGACGGCGAGCGCTACCGGGCTGGTGTTTCGTTTGGCAACACGGGCCAAATTTTACGCGGCGAAGTGAGCCTTGGCTACGGCGTGCAAACGCCCGACGACAAGCGATTGCAGGACATCGACGGATTGATTCTCGACGCCAACGCGACCTGGCGCGTCTCGGATTTTACCTCGGTCTTGTTCAATGCGCGCAGCGATGTCAGCGAAACAACAACGGTGAACGTTGGCGGATCGTTCAATCGCAGCGCCGGCGTTGAAGTGCGTCATGCCCTGCGCCGTTATCTGATTGCGTCGGCCGGACTGACGTATTCGACGCAGGATTCGCAGGATGGTGTGATTGACGAAAATGAAATCCGCGCAACGCTGGGCGCTGAGTATTTCGTCAACAGTGATGTCATCTTGTTTAGCCGCTACGCGCACACCCATTTCACATCGGCGGACGGCTTGACCGACTATGACGCCGATGAAGTGCGGCTGGGGCTGCGTTTGCGCCGTTAGAGCAGCTTTTTCAGTTCTTGCCGGAGATCTGCAGCTAGGTCCTCGCGCGCCAGCCCATAGGCGATGTTGGCGGTCAGGAAGCCGAGTTTCGAGCCGCAATCATAAATCTCGCCGTCGAAGCGGACGGCGCTGAACGGCTGCCTGTCGCGCTGCATCAGGGTAATCATCGCGTCGGTCAACTGGATTTCGCCGCCGGCTCCACGCGGCTGCGTTGCGAGAATATCGAATATCTGCGGCTGCAGAATGTACCGGCCGGTGATGTGCAGGTTTGATGGTGCCGTGCCGGGCGCGGGCTTCTCGATCATTTTGGTGATGCCCGTGACCTTGGCTTTCGCATCGGTGACGCCAACGATGCCGTACTGGTGCGCTTGGTCTTCAGGGACCGGCGCGACAGCAATCAGGTTGCCGCCATGCTGGTTGTAAGCGGCCATCATTTCGCTCAGGCAGCCGTGCGGGGCGTGGTGCAGCATATCGGGCAGCAGCAGGGCGAACGGCTCGTCGCCGACGAGCTCGCGCGCACACCACACCGCGTGGCCGAGACCAAGCGGGGCCTGCTGGCGGGTAAAGCTCGATTGGCCGGCCGCTGGCAGATCGCGGGTCAGTTTTTCAAGCTCGCCGGTTTTGCCGCGCTCGGTGAGGGTTCGCTCAAG
>JANMOL010000637.1:0-17210 GCA_031369245.1 Hyphomicrobium sp.
GGCGCATGTTCGCCCGGACGTTCGCTACGCTCTGGACGTTCGCTGCGCTCAGGACGCCCAGACCGTTCTGGCCGTTCTGGCCGTTCTGACCTTTCTGGCCGTTCATTGCGCTCAAGACGTTTGCCCTCGCTTGCACGCGGATCGCGGCGCGGGGTGCTCTCGCGCGGACGCTCGTCGCGGGCGCTGTCAGCCCTCGGTCCGCGATTTTCAGGACTGCGGTAGGGCGAGCGCGAAGCGTCGCTCCGGCCACCCGCAGGTCGCGGCGCATGTTCGCCCGGACGTTCGCTACGCACTGGACGTTCGCTACGCTCTGGATGTTCGCTGCGCTCAGGACGCCCCACTGCTTGGGCCGGATCATATCCGCCGGCTTGCGACGGACGGTCTTCGCGCGGTGCGCCGCGGAACGTGCCGCGTTCGCCGCGATCTGGCCGGTTATCAGCGCGACGGCCGCCATTCGACGACGGGCCCTTGCGATGCGCGCCTTCGCGGCGCGGAGCATCGGCCGCGTGATGCGGACGCCGCTCCGGCATCGGCAGCGTTTCGCCGCCAATATCGCCGATCACTTCGATTTTCTGCTTCATCAGCCGCTCGATCGCGGTGATCTCCGGCCGCTCGGCTGGATCGCACAACGAAATCGCAATGCCGAAATTACCGTTGCGAGCCGTGCGGCCGATGCGGTGAACATAGGTCTCCGCTTCGATCGGCATGTCGAAGTTGATGACATGCGTGATGTTGGACACATCGATCCCGCGCGCGGCGATGTCGGTTGCAACCAGCACCCGGACGTGGCCCTGCGAGAAATCAGCCAGCGCTCGCTGACGGGCGTTCTGGGCTTTGTTGCCGTGAATGGCGGACGCGCCGATACCGGCCATGGCGAGACGCTCGGCCACGCGATCAGCCCCGCGCTTGGTGCGCGTGAAGATAATAACGCGCGACGCCGCTTCATCCTTGAGGATGGTGTGCAGGCGGCTCTGCTTTTCCGCTGAGCGCACGATCATGACTTTCTGATCGATGCGATCGACAACCATCTGCTTTGGCGACAAATCGACGAACGCCGGTTCTTTCAGCATTTCCTTGGCGAGCGTGCGAATTTCCGCTGGCATCGTCGCCGAGAACATCGCGGTCCGGCGCTTTTGAGGTGTCATCGCGGCGATCTTGCGAATGTCGCGAATGAAGCCCATGTCAAACATCCGGTCGGCTTCATCGAGCACCAGCGTCTGCACGCTCGAGAGTTCGCAGCTGCGCATATTGCAGTGATCGAGCAACCGGCCCGGTGTCGCGACCAGGATGTGCACGCCGCGTTTCAACGCGTTGATCTGCGGGCCCTTGCTGACGCCACCGAGCACCACGGTGTGACGGATGTTCATGTTGCGCGCCAGTGAGGTGATCTCGGCATCGATTTGCAGCGCGAGTTCGCGCGTCGGAGCCAAAATCAGGGCACCGACCTGCTTCCAGGCGAGCTCAGCTGGATGGGCTGCGATTCGCTGTAGGATCGGCAACAAAAACGCGGCGGTCTTGCCCGATCCGGTTTCGGCCATGGCCATCAAATCGCGGCCCTCGAGCTGCGGTGGCAAGGCCTGGATCTGGATCGGCGTTGGATTGGTGTAATCGCGCTGCGTGAGGGCGCGCGACAAAGGCTCGGCAAAGCCGAAAGCCTCGAAGGTCATGTCTGTCAAGTTGGAGAGTTCCCAGGGGCTTCGAGACTCAGGCCACTCTGGCTCGGAAGTCTCGTCCCATGGCCCGCACCGGCGCTTTCGGGGTGTGGCCTTTTTTGGTCGGATTGGTCTTGAATGCAGGGTCGAGCGCGTTTGTCGCAACGCTTTGTAGTGGCACGAGGACCCGAGCGCCATAGAAGAGCAATGACCGGGTTATGCCGGTGTTCGCCTGCAAAGTCAAGGAATTGCCGGTGCGGCGTAGTGGGGGAGGGTTGCTCCTTGAGCGGTCGTGGATGCGCCATCGGCAGCGCGGCCGGGCGGTTCGGCGGCAGCAAGCGCCGCGCCAGTGACGCGTCTTTACGATAACGGCCCCCTAATTCCTCGGCACGGCTTCGAGCGGCTTGATGTCGGCGATGCGGCGGCCGGTGTCGAGATCGATCACCGTGATGCCGGTGCCCGATGGCGCCTCGTGGTGCACGGCGAGCCGGTTGCCAGACACCGACACCGACACGATCTTCGCGCCCTTGGGCAATTCAAGCGCGATCTCACTGCCGGGCGTGGCAACAGCGGTCGTGGCGGCGGCCGGGCTTGATGCGCGCTTGGCCGGGCCAAAGCCTGCCATTCCGATGAACACCGCGCCGAGCCCCAGCAGGATCAGGGCGCTCATGCCGCCGATGAGGATCTTGAGGTTGCGCTGCATGCGCTGTTCGCGCATGAGATCGGCAGCCGGAGCGTCCGTCTGTGGCGCTTGTGCGCCGCGTGTGTCTGCCATGCCGTGCCGCCGTTCCTCGTAGGACTTTAAAACAAAAGAAAGTGCCAGGGCCCCGTGCCGCGCTCACTGCCACATCCAACTGTGCCGCCGCGCCTCGTGACCGTCACCGTGCCGCCCGAGGCTGATGGCGAGCGCCTCGACCGCTGGCTGGCATCAGTTATTCCCGATCTCAGCCGTGCGCGGCTGCAGGCGCTGATCCGTGACGGACACGTCCGAAGCGGCGCGACCATAGGAGAGGCGAAGAAGCGGGTCAAACCGGGCGACGTGTTGACCGTGTCCGTGCCCGAGGCCGAGGCGGCCGATGTGGCTGGCGAACAGATCGCGCTCAGCGTCGTTTATGAGGACGACGATGTCATCGTCATCGACAAGCCAGCCGGCCTCGTCGTGCATCCAGCGGCCGGTCACGCCAGCGGCACACTCGTCAACGCGTTGATCGCGCATTGCGGCGCCACGCTGTCGGGCATCGGCGGCGTGCGCCGTCCCGGCATCGTGCACCGGCTGGACAAGGATACCTCGGGGCTGCTGGTGGTTGCGAAAAACGATGCCGCGCACGTCAGCCTCAGCGAGCAGTTCAAAAGCCACGGCGAAGATGGCCGCCTTGAGCGCGCCTACCTGGCGCTGGTCTGGGGCGCACTCGATCGGCCGAAGGGCACCATCGACGCCCCGCTGGCGCGCAGCAACGCCAACCGCACGAGAATTTCGGTGACGCGCAAACCGGGTTCGCGCCACGCCGTCACACACTACCAGGTGCTTGAGGTTTTTGTGGGCGCGACGCCGGCCGCAACCGTCTCGCTGCTGCGGCTCCAACTCGAGACCGGCCGGACACATCAAATCCGCGTCCATCTCGCGCATATCAGCCATCCGGTTTTAGGAGATCCGGTCTACGGCGCCGGCTTCAAAACCCGTGAAGCAGCCTTGGATGGGCCGTTGCAGGCCGTGGTGGAGCGTCTTGAACGGCAGGCGCTCCACGCCGCATTGCTGGCGTTCGAGCATCCAGCTTCGGGCGAGGCGATGTCGTTCGAAAGCCCGATACCAGCTGATATTGCTGACATTATTGCTGTGCTGCGGGCCCCAGCTCATGCCCCGCTAGCGGCGGCCAACAAGGCCAAACCCAATTCAACGGCAAAGAAGTCAACGGCAAAGAAGGCAACGGCAAAGCCTGCCGTCAAACGTTAAATGCTTGCGCGAGCCGGCAACGGGTTGGCCCGCCAGCGATGTCATGAAGTCACGCAACATTGACTGCAATATTTGGGATCGAAACCGTGAATTCCGGCGTTTAACACTTATGTAACATGCCCTCGAGGGATCACGACTGTACACTCGTCCAACGCGTGTCATGTCAATGGAGCGCCGCACCGAACCGGAAACGGATGAAGGGCGGTGGAGACGGGAATGGCCACGAAAGTTTTGCCGACGCTGAATGGCGGCTCGCTTGGATTATCTAGGTACCTTAGCGAAATCCGCAAGTATCCCATGTTAGAGCCGGGCGAAGAATTCATGCTGGCCAAGCGCTGGCAGCAGCACGAAGATGCCGACGCCGCTGAAAAGCTGGTGACGTCGCATCTGCGGCTCGTGGCGCGCATTGCAATGGGCTATCGCGGCTATGGTTTGCCGATTGGGGAAGTCATCTCCGAAGGCAACGTCGGCCTAATGCAGGCCGTCAAACGTTTTGAACCCGATAAGGGCTTCCGGCTCGCGACCTACGCGATGTGGTGGATCCGCGCCTCGATCCAGGAATACATCCTGCGTTCGTGGAGCCTGGTCAAAATGGGCACGACGGCTGCCCAGAAAAAGTTGTTCTTCAATCTGCGGCGCACCAAGAGCCAGCTTCAGGCGCTCGAAGAAGGCGATCTGAAGCCTGAGAACGTCAAGAAAATTGCGACCAAGCTCGGCGTGACGGAAGCTGAGGTCATCAGCATGAATCGCCGTCTCGGCGGCGATGCCTCGCTGAACGCGCCGCTGCGGTCAGATTCAGAATCGGGCGAATGGCAAGACTGGCTGGTCGATGACAGCCCGACCCAGGAAGACCGTCTCGTCGAAGAGGACGAGATGAGCCGCCGCAAGGCGTATCTGTCGACTGCCATGTTGGTTTTGAACGAGCGCGAACGGCGCGTGTTCGAAGCACGCCGTCTGGCGGAAGATCCAGCCACGCTCGAAGATCTGTCGACCGAGTTCGGCGTCAGCCGCGAACGGATCCGGCAAATCGAAGTGCGGGCTTTTGAAAAGGTTCAAAAGGCCGTGGTGGCATCGGCCAGGCGCGAGGATACCCCGGTGCCCGCAGCCTTGCGCGCGCCCTAATTGCGCCGCGATGCGTTGACGCATCCCTGGTGTATGCTACGCGGATCACGGGCGGTGCTGAAGAGCGCCGCCCGTTCGCCGTTGTAGGAAACTGCTCTTCCGATGCGCCAACGCTTTGCCCTCGTGTTCAATGCCAGCGCCGGACTGGCGCGGCCGCGTCTGCTCGACGGCGTGTTGAGCGGCGTGCGCGGCGCCGGCGGCAGCGTGTTTCAAGTTGCCGCGCGCAGCGCTGAGGAAGCCGCTGAGCGCGTCGCCGTCCTGGCGCGGACGGGCGGCACCGATTGAGTGATCGCTGCTGGCGGCGATGGCACGTTCCGCGCGGTGGCGTCCGGGGCGGCCGGTACTGAGTTGCCGGTCGGGTTCGTGCCGCTCGGAACCGGCAACGTGCTGAAGCATGAACTAGGGCTGCCATGGCGCGCTGGCGATCTTGCACGCGGCTTGCTGCATGATCCAGTCATCAGCGTGCGCGGCGGGCGGGTCAACGGCGCGCCGTTTTTTCTGATGGCGGGCGCTGGCTTCGACGGCCGCATCGTCGCGGACTTGCACTACAAGACCAAACGGCTGCTGGGCCGCTCGGCCTATGCCGTACCGGTTGTCCGCACGCTGGCGCGCGGAGCCGATCGGTTTGATGTCGACATCGACGGGCAGTTGCTGACGGCCAGTTGGGTGATTGTGACCAATGCCGCGCACTATGGCGGGTCTTTTGTCCTGACGCGCGAAACGCAGCTCGGCGCGGGCCAGCTGGTGGTGGTGGTGGTGCCGTCAGCAACGCGCCGGGCGCTGATCGCAGCCTCTCTGGCGCTCGGGCTTGGGCGTTTGGCCCGGCCCGAGACCCGCCCCGCCGGCGTGTTGGTATTGCCAGCAACCCGGGTGAAGATCGGCTTTCAGATGCCGGTTCCTGGTCAGATCGACGGCGACGACGCCGGATTGACGCCGTTTGACGTCACAGGCGGCGGGCCGGAGGTGCGCCTGATCGTGCCGCCTGCTTATGTTGCTGATCTTACGAACCGTCACACGAATCACGTAGCATGAGGTGAGTGGGGCGTTACGGTTCAGGCGGGTTGGAAAACTGGCCCTGAACCGTCAACACAGTGCGAGCGTCAGAGCGAGATCTTGGGGGCCAATGCCCACTTCTTCTCTGAACCGGTCCGAATGCGGCTGGCAGATGACTTCGAGCGGCGCGTGGCAGCAATGGATAGGGCTGCCCGAGGGAGCGTCACTCAAGTTCCGGCTCGACAACCTTGCAGACCCGTCCAACCTTTTCCGCACGATCAAGACCGAACCGTTTTCGTCCATGTTTGCGCCAGCGAGCCCGCGTGCTGGTGGCGAACGTGTGTTGGCGCGGTCGCGATCAGCCAGCGTTACGGCGCCGGCGTGCGGACATTTGGAAGATGGAGTGCCTCATGCAGAAGCGCTGTCACCGGCCAACACGCAACCTCCGATCAACTGGCCATACTGGGCAATGCGAACCAACGCGCCATGCACGGTGGTTGTTTTTGCTCTGGCGACAACACCGCAAATATCCTCCATGTAGGACGTAACTGGGCACGGGCTGGTCTCGGCGTGCCGCAGACCCGCTAGACTGAAATACAAAGGCCGGCTTCATCAGCCGGCCTTTTGCATCTGTCTGGGCGGTACGAGGTGCGGCCCGCTGTCGAGGCTCACCAAATAAGCTTTACATCGGCTACGCTTTACATCGGCCAGGCTTTACATTGGCATGTGAGCCAGCTGATTGCCGAAGTAGTTATCGATGGCGGTGACGATCGATTCAGCCACTTTCTCGCGCCACTCGTTAGATTTGAGGTTGTCAGCATCCTGCCGGTTGGAGACGTAGGCAAGTTCGATCAAGACGGACGGGAACTGCGCCGTTTTCAACACCCGGAAGGCGGCCTGTTGATCGGGTTCATCCCGCATGGTCGTGCTCTCACCCATGTTTTCGATGACGGATTTGGCAAACACGTTGGAGCGTTCGTGGGTCAGCGCGATATCGCGCTCCGCAAGATCAGAGAGAATGTCACGGACGGTATTGACGTCGCCGCTGGTCTGCTTGACGGTATCGATGTCGCTGTCGGACAGCAGCTTCTGTGACGAACCGCTACGGGCTGAGCGCGCCAGGTCTTTGGCGACGCCGTCGCGCAGCGAAAAGATGGTCGCGCCGCGGGCTTTCGTGCCGGCATAGTCGGCGTGGACCGCTATAAACAGATTGGCGTTGTTGCGTTCGGCAAAGGCAAGCCGCTCATCGAGCTCGATGAAAATGTCCTTGTCACGCGTCATCATGACCTTGTAGCGGCCGGTTTTCTCGAGTTGCTCGCGCAGCTCATGACCAAACGACAGCACGACGTTTTTTTCAACAGTGCCGTACTTGGCAGCGCCTGAGTCCATGCCGCCGTGGCCCGGATCGATGACGATGATGGGACGGAAGGCTTTGGCGGCGCGCGCTTTCGGGCTTTCGGCTCGCTTCGGCAGCGGCGGTTGCAGGCCCATGGCGCCAAGCGCAAACGGCTTTTGGCCAAGCGATTTCTTAGGATCGTTTTTAATTGCGGCATCAACCGCGACGATGTCGAGCGCAAGCCGGTAAGAGCCGTTCTTGTCCTTCTCGATTTTTGCGCTCTCGACAACCACAGCTTCGGTGACGTCTAGAACGATGCGGTTTTTGCCGGGAGCAGCGAGCCCGCCGCGGAATGATTTGATCAGGCCAACCGGATTGTTTTCAACCTGCTGGGGCAAGTGCAGCTGCACGTCGGGCAGTTCAACGACCACGCGGTTCGGGTTGGCGAGAGAGAACACCTGATACTCGACCTTGCGATCGAGGCCGACAACAAAACGGGTGTGCAGTGATGGAGCAGCAGTGGCGGGCTGGGCGGCTGCCACGGCGAGCTGGTCTTGCCGCTGAGCGGTTGCGCGCGCCGATGCGGCCGCGATCTGGTCGTCGGCCTGAGCGGCGACGAGACCAGCAGCTGCACTAAAACAGCAAACGCGGATGACTGCCCGCGACGCCCAAAAACCCATGACCAATAGACCCCCGTCAGCGCACCACCCCTGAAGGCCGCGCGAGACAAACATGGTGTGCCCGGGGAAGATGGCCTTTTAACGAAGCTTTCCGGGCCCAAATGCGGTTATCGGCCGGTTAGGGTTAAGCCCAGCTTAAGCCCGCGTCGAGCCACGCCGATTTTTGAGAGACATTCGAAGGTTAGATATTTTTGGGCCGCCAGCGGCTGAGTGCTGCATCGTCCGAGGCGCGGGCATCGACCCAGGTGCCATGACCGTCTGCTGAGGTTTCTTTTTTCCAGAACGGAGCCTCAGTTTTCAGATAATCCATAAGAAATTCCAATGCCTGGAACGCGTCGTGGCGATGGGCTGCGCACGTGATGACCAGCACGATGTTGTCGCCGGGCTGCAGCGTGCCGACCCGGTGCACGATCCTGCTGGCGGTCAGTTTAAAGCGGCTGATCGCTTCGGTCTCGATGCGCTGCAACTCGGCTTCGGTCATGCCTGGATAGTGTTCCAGCATCATCGCCGTCAGCGGACGGCCGTGCGCTTCGCCGCGAACTTTGCCGGTGAATGTTGCAACCGCGCCAATGTTTGTTTGCCCCGCTGTGAGCTGTGCGATTTCGGCGGAGACGTCGAAGTCGGCTTCACTCACGCGCACGGACATGGCGGCCTAGCCTCCTGTGACCGGCGGGAAGAACCCGATTTCGCGGGCTCTGCCGATGGCCGTATGGCTTTTGACATGCACGTGGTCAAGCGCGGCGCGGATCGCGTCGGGCTGCGCGAACGCAGCAGCGAAGCCCTCGCCGCGCTGCTGCAGCGCCGTCATCAGATCGCGAACCGTGACAACATCGGCGGGCAGGGCGAAACGCTCTTCGCTAACGCCCGTGCGCTCGCGCAGCCACGCGAAATAGCGCAACGTGACCTGACGGGCTTCAATCTGGACCTCAATCATGGCGTCACCGTTCAATCGCGTGACGAATGCCAGCCTTGAGATAGTCGTAACCGGTCATCAGCGTCAGCAAGGCTGCCAGCCATAAGATGACAATGCCGGCTTCGGTCACGCCGGGAATGATCTTATCCGCCGCGCCACTGACAAGCAGCATGGCGAGCGCAATAAACTGCAGCGTCGTCTTCCACTTGGCCAGCTGCGTGACGTGGATCTTGACGTTGAGTTCCGCCAGAAACTCCCTGAGGCCAGAGACCAGGATTTCGCGCGACAGGATGATGATGGCAGCCCAAATGGACCAGCCGTGCAGCGTGCCGGAGTAGACCAGCATCAGCAGCACGGCCCCCACCAGCAATTTATCCGCAATCGGGTCGAGCATGCGTCCAAGCGTCGATTGCTGCTGCCACATGCGGGCCAAATAGCCGTCCAGCCAGTCGGTCAGACAGGCGGCCACAAAAATAGCAAATGCCAGCCAGCGCGCGCCGTCGCCCTCGCCGAAGAACAGCACGGCGGCAAGCACCGGCACGGCAATAATGCGGCCGTAGGTGAGAATGTTGGGCAGGCTCGTCAGGATCGGCCGCCGGGCAGTGTTTGGCATGTCGGTGGGCATGTCTCTGGGTACCCGCAGGCGAGCCGCGGCGTCAATGGCTGGCGCAGCGCCAACAGGCTGTCTGGCCTATGATTCAACCAATTCGGCGGCAGCCTCTGGGGCCGGGTCAGGGAGCCCCGACGGTGCGCTGTGGCCAGTCATGGCATCGCGCAGTGCCTCGAAGATGGCGATCCGCAGATCGGATTGCACTTTGAGGCCGCGGTTGATGTCCGGCAGCAGCACACGCAGGGAAAATTCGGTCGTCGTGGCCGTGAAACCCTCGAAAACCGCCAGCGGAGCGGGCTCGGCCAGAATGTCGGGGTGGCGGCGGGCGCACTCGGTCAGGACATCGATGACACGGCGCGGATCGGCGTTTGGACCGGCGGTGAACTTCAAGACAACGCGGCCAAGCGCATTGCGGTGGGTCCAGTTCAGAACGCGGCCGGTGATCAGTTCGGAGTTGGGCACGATCAGGCTGGCGCGATCGAAGGTTTCAATCTCGGTCGAGCGCACCGAAATGCGCTTGACGTTGCCCTGCTCGTTGCCAACCACCACCCAATCGCCGACTTTGATCGGCCGCTCGATCAGCAAAATCAGGCCTGACACGAAGTTGTTGACGATCGATTGCAGGCCAAACCCGATCCCGACTGAGAGCGCGCCCGCGACAATCGCCAGGTTGGTGACGTCGAAGCCGGCATAGGAGACGGCGACGATCGCCGCCAGCGCGGTGCCGGCATAGCCGACCGCTGTATCGATCGAGTTGGCGATGCCAGCGTCCATGCGCGGCGGTATGAGCACGGCGTCGCGCAGGCGGCGCTGGATCAGGCGTGTTGCAAACAGCAGCCCGACAAACAGCAGGATGCCGATCAAAATGCGCACCAGCGAGATTTTGAATTGGCCGATTTCGAAGCCGAACAGTGCCGATTTGAGCCAATCGCGAATGTCGGGCCCAGCAAAGCCCCATTGCAGCATGAGCAGCGGGACGGCGATGATCGCGAGTGCGATCGTCAGCACGCTTTCGGTCAGCCACGCCAGCTGCTGGCGGCGTGAGCCATCAAGGCCGATCTGCTCCTCCAGGAACAGGCTGACCGGATTGCGGCTGTCGCCGTTGCCGCGTGTGAATGCGCGGATGGCAAGAAACAGCAGCGAGGCGACGAGCACCACCACACCGGTCATGACCAGCTGCTGGGCCGTGAACCGGCCAAGGGCGACGTAGCCGAGCAGGCATTCGACCACGATGGCCGCGGCCGCAATCCAAAGCGGGATTTTCAGCCAGCGCGGCCGGTCGCGCGACACCGCGGCTGCGGGCGCGCCTTCAGCCGCGTAGGGCTCGAACGGCGTCAGCAACAAGCCAATCAGAACGCCGGCAAAGCCGACGCTGGCAATAAGCGATTGCACCACGCTGATTGACAGCGGGAAGTACAAAATTTGCCCGACGGACGAAAAGAACAGATCGGCGGCGTAGATGGCCGCCAGGATTTTGAGCAACCGGCAGATGCGGCGTGCGGCCCGGTCAGATAGCGCCATCAAGCGGCGTTCGGGCTGGTTGGGGGCAAAGACCGCATTCAGCAGCGCCGCGACCGAAATGAAGATCAGGCTGGCCCGCAGCAGGGAGGCGCCAGCAGGCGCCGCCGTCGGGTAATACAGCAACCCGAAATAGTCGAAGCCGGCATAGAGCAAAAAGGCAGTTGCGGCAGCCGGAATGGCACGCGCTGGCGCAATCCAAGACGCTGATGCGGCGCGCTCAAAGAAGGTCGGGATGGCAGCGCCAGGTTCACGGCGGTAGCGCGTCAGACGGAACACCAGCGCCTTGAGGATCAAATACAGCAGAGCCGCCACGCCGAGCAATCCAGCGACATTGGCTTTTTGTTTGGTGATCGAACTGAACCAATCCGTGGCGTTGTAATTCAAGCGCCACGAGACAGCGGGCGCATCGCGCACCAGGTTGGTCCACAGCGCCGGGAACAGCGGGCTCGACATCCGCTCGGTCAGACTTTGGACGAACAACTGCAGGCGGATATCGGTGATTTTGTCGATCGCCTGACGGGCGCGCCACCAGGTGACTTCGAGCGTTTTGATCGCGCCGGACAATTCGGACGCCTCGGCTGACAATCGCGCCCGCTCGGTTGCCGCCGAAGGGGCTTCGGGGGCCGCACCTTTTTCCGGTGCCGGGCCGAGCCTGTCGATTTGGCTTTGAATGTCACTCAGGCGCGGGCGCAGACTGTCGGCGGTTTGCGTGGTCTTGGCGATCACGCCGTCGATGTCGTCGCGCAGGCGGCCAAGATCGGTATCGACACTTTTGATGGCGGTCAGGGTTTTTTCAGCGCCCTCCATCGTGCCGACGACGCGGGCGATGGTGTCGTTGACTTCGGGCGGCAAGATGAGGGCCGCGGGCGCGGCAGCCTTCTCAGCAGGCGCCGTTGGCGGCGTTGCGGCCGGTGCGGTTGCGGCGTCTTTTGTCGTTTCGGTTTTAGTATCGCCCGGGCTGGCGGCTGGCGCGGCCGGAGCCGTTGCCTCGGCCCATGCGGGCTCGGCGAATGGCGCCGCAGCCAGCAGGATCAGCAACAGCGCAAGAACGGCAGGGCGGCATTTCGAGGTCAGCACAGTGATCAGCCTTTCAGAGCGTCCAGCGCACACCCCCGGCGCATGATCCTGGAGTGGCGCGAAAATAGGGCGGAACGGGCCACGAGAGCTAGTCTCATAGTGCCACGCCGCGCGGGTTATGACCCGCGATCGTGGAAGAAATCGTAGATTTTCTGGGCCATCTCGGCCGATATCCCGTCGATGGCTTTGAGGTCTTCGACGCCGGCGCGTGACACCGACTTGGCGGAGCCAAAGTGGTTCATGAGCGCGCGCCGCCGGGTCGGACCAATGCCGTCGATGTCATCGAGCGGATTGGCGCCGAGAGCTTTGGAGCGCTTAGCCCGGTGCGTGCCAATCGCAAAGCGGTGGGCTTCGTCGCGCAGCCGCTGAATGAAATACAACACCGGATCCTTGGCTTCGAGCAGCACCGGCCGTTCGCGTCCGGGCATATGAAAATGTTCACGGCCAGCGTCGCGGTCCGGGCCCTTGGCAATGCCGATGAGCTGAATATCGTTGATGCCAAGATCAGCAAAGACCTGGCGCGCGATCGATAGCTGGCCGAGCCCGCCGTCAATCAGCACGAGATCTGGGCGATTGGGGAAGAGATCGGCTGACGGCAGGGTTTGATCCTCGGTGCCGTCAGCGTCGTCGCTCGCGGCGTCAGCAGCGACTGCCGGTGCAGCGCCGCTCTCGATGTCCGCGATGCGCTTGAAGCGGCGCGTGAGAACTTCGCGCATCATGGCGTAATCGTCGCCGGGCGCGGTGCTGGCATCCTTGATGTTGAACTTGCGGTATTGGCCTTTGACGAAGCCGTCCGGCCCCGCGACGATCATTGCGCCGACAGCATTGCTGCCGGAGATGTGGCTGTTGTCGAACACTTCGATGCGGCGCGGCGCAGCCGCTAGCGAAAAGCGCTCAGCGATGCCCGCCAGCAGCCGGTTTTGCGACGACGTTTCGGCGAGCTTGCGGCCAAGGGCTTCGCGGGCGTTGGTCAGGGCGTGGTCCACAAGACCCGATTTCGCGCCGCGCACCGGGATGCGAATGTCCACTTTGCGCTCGGCCTTGGTCGAAAGCGCTTCAGCCAGCACCTCGCGGCTGGGCACGTCATGCGACAGCAGGATCATGCGCGGCACCGGCTTGTCGTCGTAGAATTGCGCGATGAAGCTATCAAGCACATCTTCAACGGGCAGCGAGCGATCGGCCTTGGGATAGTACGCCCGGTTGCCCCAGTTCTGTCCGGTGCGAATGAAGAACACCTGGATGCAGGTTTGCCCGCCGTCTTGATGGGCGGCGAACACATCGGCTTCCTCGACGCCGTCCGGGTTGATCGTCTGATCGGCCGTGACATGGGCCAGCGCCCACAGCCTGTTGCGATACTTAGCGGCGGTTTCGAATTCGAGCTCAGCGG
Source organism: Hyphomicrobium sp. (assembly GCA_031369245.1). Lineage (GTDB taxonomy): Bacteria > Pseudomonadota > Alphaproteobacteria > Rhizobiales > Hyphomicrobiaceae > Hyphomicrobium_B. The sequence continues at coordinate 13,243 of JANMOL010000637.1, forward strand.
CCGCGCTTTCCATCAGCCGCTGGTACATCGCGCGCACGTTTTGGCTTTCGCCGCGCAAAAAGCGCACCGCCTCATCGACAAGCTTGTTGTAGTCCTCAAGCGCGATTTCGTGTGTGCAGGGTGCTGAGCACCGCTTGATCTGATGCAGCAGGCAGGGCCGCGTGCGGCTTTCATAAACGCTGTCCGAGCACGAGCGCAGCAGGAACGCGCGCTGCAGCATATTGATCGTCCGATTGACGGCGCCAGCCGAAGCAAACGGTCCGAAGTAGTCACCTTTGCGGTTGCGCGCGCCACGATGCTTCATGACCTGCGGCGCGGCTTGATCGCGCGCGATCAGAATGTAGGGAAACGATTTGTCATCGCGCATTAAAACGTTGAAGCGCGGCCGGAAGCGTTTGATCAGATTGGCTTCAAGAAGCAGCGCTTCGGCTTCGGTCCCGACAGTCACGAATTCCATCGAGGCCGTAGCCGCGATCATGCGCCCGATGCGGTTGGTATGGCCGCCAGTGCGGGCATAGTTCGAGACGCGGGATTTGAGCGAGCGGGCCTTGCCGACGTAGATCACGTCGCCGGCTGTGTCGATCATGCGGTAGACGCCGGGCCGCGACGGCAGTAATTTCAGGTATCCGCTGATCACCGCTGTGCCAAGCAACGGGCGCGCGGTGTCAGGGATCGCATCGTTTTCGACGGCAGGTGGCGTCTTGGGGTCTGGGCTCGGCATCATGCGCGGACCATGGTTCGGTCCAGCGCTGATCGTCAAGCCGCCGAATGGGTTGGCCTCGGCCGAACCGTTGGCGGCCTAGCGCCGGTCGAGTTTGTCGCCGATGAAGGTCAGCGTATGACCGCGATGAAAACGATCACGCAGCATCCAGCCTTCGCCGCCGCTCCAGCCGCCCGCATGGGCAATGGCCGGGCTCAAAACGGCGACCGCGATGACAACGGCAACGGCATAACGCAACATGAAACGCACTCCTCGTTTGGCAATTCGCGGGGCGTCGCTGCGCCACCGTGGGACAGGCGGCTATGCAAAATCACTGATCAATTGGGAGCCGTGTGACCGGCAATGTCGGGGCACGGTTAACAGCGTGGCACGCTGGCACCGCGGCCGTTGCAAATCAGTCACAAATGAGGCGTGGCCGCTCCCATTGGCCGCGGCAAAGCCGGTGCCGGTATCCGCCACGAGTGGAATCGGGGGATGAATTGCCGGGATAGCGGGGAAAACCCGAGCCAGGCACTAGCCACAGATTTTCGCTGTGCCGCTATGCCCTTGGTTCGCAGGCCGTGTTCCGCTGCGTGTCCGTGCGGGCTGACAGTTTTCAATCGTCTGAGGGCGCTCTGCCGTGCAAGTACTTACGCCGTTATTCCAGCGAGTATGCATTCTCGCGGCCCTTGTCGCGTTCGCAGCAACGGCGCAAGCGCGCGGCGTACGCCATCGCCCGACGTTCGATGGCGTCAAGAGTGCACTCGATGCAGCCGGTCCGCGATCGCCTGAGGCTGGCGGGCTGGCCATCGGTGCCGATACCCGCCTTTACACCGGCGTAGCCGTGGGCGGCGGTCACGAAGACAACATCGATCAGCGCTTCGTCAATCAAAGCGACGGCGCGTATGGCTTTGTCGATGCGGGCGGCGCGATTATCTCAGGGCCGGCGAGCAGCCAGACGACGGCGATCGTGCGCGGCAGCTTGCAATATCATGACATCGATTTCCGGCCCGAGCGCTGGGATGCCGGCATTCTGATCGATCATCTCGAGACACTGGCGCCGGGTCTGGTGCTCAACACGGGCGGCTTTTTTCTGCACGACGATATCGACATCAGCAAAGCCGATACCAGTTCGGGATATTATGAGCTGAAAGACACGCAAGCCGATTATGAGGCGTTTTTGCGCGGCCGGGCCTTGCGCGTACACTATCTGACGGCGATAGGAGCGGTCGATACGGGGGCCATTTTTGCAGCCGACGAATCTGAAAGCTACAACCGGTTCGAACAGTCGGCCGGCATTTTGCTGATGCCCCAGAGCCGGATCGCGCCGTTCGTCGAAGGCGGCTTTGCGTATAACGACTATTTCCACACGCTCCAGCAAGCAGCCCAAGCGCCGCCGTTTCCCGATCCCGATGATCCAACGGTGCTGCTGTTTCCCGATCCGCCCGATGCCGTCATCAATCGCCAGAGCAGCGACGGCTGGGTGGTGGCCGGCGTGCGCATCCAGCTAACGAACACGCTGCGGCTTGATCTCGGCGGCCGCATCAACCAGCGCTGGCTCGAAACATCTGCCCGCGATGATCACACCAGCGGTTTTGTCGATGCCAAGCTGGTCTGGCAGCCGAGCGCGCAGCTGTTCGTCGAGTTCAATATCGACCGGACGCTGATCGAACCGTATTCGGCGGACGCCTACGTCACCGATTTGACCAGCTACACGGTTTATGTATCCGCGCAGATCGACCCGCGCACCCGGCTGACGTTTGACGGCGGGGTTCTCGACGCCGATCAGATTGGCTCGCTCGACCGCTTCAAGGAATATTATGCAGGCGGCAAGCTGGCGTATGCCCTCGATCAGCGAACCGAGCTGTTTACCGAAGTCTACGCCACCCACATCGTCAACACCGCGACGGATGAGGACGGCGATCGGCTGCGCGTCGCCGCGGGCATGAAGTTCGGCTTCTAGGCAAGGCCGAGTTTAGCAAAAGCACACCAGGCGGCCACAAAATGGCCATGCCGCGGGGGCGTTCTCAAACGTGTTTTCAGCCATGAAAGCCGTTTTGGAACCACCGGGGGGACCGCCATGCGTGCCGTGATCGCGGCCTTAGGCTTGATGCTGGCGCTGGCTTTCAATGCAGCCGGAGCGATCGCTGCATCGAAAGCAAAGCCGCAGCCGTTCTCCCGCAACGAAGAACTGCTGAAGTGGATCAATACCTACCGGCTGAATCCTGAGCCTAAGCGGCTGCCGTCAGCGGTCAAGGCGATGTCCGATTTTGGCGCGATCAAGGATATGGATCAGGCCGGCGTATACATCGGCTTTACGGCCGGCGTGATCGGCTCCAATCCTGACGCTGCCGAGCAGCTCATTACCCAGATGTTCCCGCTGTCGCCCGAGGATCAGGTGCTGATCATCAAGGCGATGGCTTATTCGGGCTTGAGTGACTGGAAGGGACTGCTGACCAAATTCGTCGAGCGGATGCCGGCGCGGAAAGTGCTGATCGACAAATATCTGTTCGGCAACAAGCCGGTGCTCGCCGATTTGCCGCTGGGGGATGATTCCTCCGCCATCGATATCAACTGGGGCTATTATTTCGCGACCGGATCGGAAGCGCCCGTCAAGCGCATCGTCTCGGCGCTGGCGTGGTCGCTCGACAAAAACGAGGTCGACAAACTGACCATTGGCGCCATGGCCAAGTGGACGCTGGCGCAGAACGCCTCGCACGACAGCGATTTGCTGGCGATGCTGAAAGGCATGTCGTCGGGAGAAACACCAGCCGTGCGTGCGCCTTTGGCGGAAGTCATCGATGCCGCCGAAACGCTCGAGCTATCGAAAATCCGCAAGCAGGCGCTGGCGTCGATCGAAGAATTGAAAGCCAGAGGCCCGGAAAAAGTCCGGACCTACAACTGGTGGGGCCAGGCCGGGCAGACTGTGCTGGCGCTCGGCTGTGTGGCGGCAGGTGTGCTCGGCCAAGTCGAATTTGGCATCCCGTGCGTTGTCGGCGGAGCGGTTTCGTCGGCCGCGCTGAAATATCTCTCACCCGCGCAGTAGCGCAGGAGTGCGGTCTTAGCGGCTCGGGCAATTAGCGCGCGCGTCCGCCAGGGCTTCGTCCTTGGATGGATATTCGCCGACGATCTCGGCGCCGGGCGCGTTCGCCTTCGCATAGATGTCGAACATCGATTTTTCAAAGCCGTCGAGCACGGTCAGCGCCGTGTAGAGCGTTTCACCAGCCATGGCGGTGCGCACGAGCAGCGTTTTCTTGCCGCCGTAGCT
>JANMOL010000015.1:0-2480 GCA_031369245.1 Hyphomicrobium sp.
AGCTGATCTGGCGCCTCGCGCTCGATCAAGCCCTGGCTGGCAACATTGCGGCCCACCAAATGACCAGCCAGCCGAATACCCAGCCACCCATTACCGGCCAGCCATCACCTCGCGCCGCAGCGCGCTGAGGAATTTCGGCACATCCTGTTGAAGCGCCCCGCGCACCATAAATCCAGGCACGGGCCCGCTGACGCCAACACGCACCCGATAGTTCAGCTTCGTGGCTGACCCGCCCTTCAGAGGTTCGAGCGTCCATGAGCCTTGGAGAAACTTTAAGTCGCCGCCAGCCTTCTCAAACCGGATCTCGCGATTTTTCACATACTGTGAGCGGAAGATGCTGACCGTTTCCGGCAAAATACTGATCCATTTGCTGCGGTGTTCGCGCAGGTCTGAAAGCCCATCCGGACTGGTCTCAAGCACACGGCACCCGGTCAGCGCGTGGAGAAATTTGACGGCGCGCGTGCAGTCCAGCATGACGTCATAGACACGGGCTGGCGGTGCCGCGACCACCATGGCGGCCTCGATGACACCATCGGATTCGCCGCTGTCATCGGAAGCAACGTGCACAATGGGCTCGCCGGCGTTGAGCCGGGCCAGCTCATCCGCATCGAGGCTGATCGCGCCTGCCGGGCCAATCGTCAGGCCACAAAGCCAGCACGTCGCAACCAGCAACACACCGGCGGTGGCGGCTGCGCGCACGCCATTAAAAAGTACTCCTGATCTCGCCACGTCAATGTCCCCCAGAAATGCCGCCGCCCGTCACCAGGCAATGGCCGTTTTGTCCCTGAAAAAACCGCCCGTTGGGCCGTTGTCCGGTAATGTTGCCAGCCAATGCGCGGTCTCGGCACCTTGCGCTGGCGTGCGCGGGGCATCGGGCCCGCCCATTCCGGTACGCACCCAACCTGGACAGAGGGCGTTGATTTTCACGTTTCCTCCGGCCGAATTTTTACTGACTTCGGCGGCCGAAACGCGCGTCAGCGCATTCAATGCCGTTTTCGACATCCGGTACGCTGGAAACCCCGACCCCATATCCGATAATTGTCCCGCACCCGATGATACGTTGACAACCCGTCCAAAGTTTCGCGCCATCATACCCGGCACAATGGTGCGCATCAGAACGGCAGGACCGAGCACATTGGTCTGCCACGTCAGCCGCATGGTCTCGTCGGTCATCTCAAACAGGCTCGAGTCGAACCCGCCCGGACCATCGATCAGAATGCCCGCGTTGTTGACCAGGACACTGATAGGGCCGTGCTGCTGTTCGATCGATCCGACGGCGGCAGTCAAGCTCCCGGCATCAGCGACGTCGAGCACCGCGACGGCAACGGCCGCATGAGCGCCGTCGCGTTTCAAGTCTTCGGCGGCGGCTTGGCCTTTAGCCGCATCGCGCACGCCGATGACCACGCGTAGGCCCGACCCGGCCAGCTGGCGGGCGATTTCCAACCCAATGCCGCGATTGCCGCCCGTAACGAGGGCGAGACGGGGTGCAGTGCTCAACGGTGGTCTCCTTTGGAGTTTGGCGGATTTCCAACTCTGTATACGACGATTGTGCCAATCGGCTGTGGCGCGCGCGAAGCGACCACGATCGCCCGACAACCGGGCAGTACTTAAGCGGCCAGATCTCAAGCGGCCAGAACTTTAGCGGGCAGAACATTGCAAAACGCCGCGCTGCTGCGGTTTGAATTTGGCTCAAAAAGTCCCCATACTCTGGTGATGTCCGGTCCCCCGAAATCGCCGTCGCCAAAATCACCCCGCCCGTCGCGCGGGCGCTCCGGCAAACCCGCGCCGCCGCCGGTTGAAACCGCGGCGGGAACGCCGGGATTTGGAGAATCGCCGCAGTCGGCGTTCACGGCCAACGGCCCGTTGCGTGGACTGCCCACACTGCCGGCCCTGCGCGGCGGCGCACCGCGGCCACCGATGCCGGGTGAAAGCTTGTCCGACACGCTCAACGCGCTGCTGACCAGACCGGAAGAGCGCAGTGATCGGGCCAAGGCGCTGATTGCGCGCCAGCCGCTCATGGCCACGCATCCAATCGTTGCGGGCACCACGCCGCAATTTGTGCCGCACCGGCCCGAGCGGCCCGACAAAAGTGAAGGCGGCGTCGCGTTCAAAATCGTCTCCGAATACCAACCCAAGGGCGACCAGCCGCAAGCCATCAAAGAACTCGTCGAGGGCGTGCAAAAGGTCGAGCGCAACCAGGTGCTGCTCGGCGTCACAGGCTCGGGCAAGACCTTCACGATGGCGCATGTCATTGAGGCAACGCAACGGCCCGCGCTGATCCTCGCACCCAACAAGACGCTGGCGGCCCAGCTCTACGGCGAGTTCAAAAGTTTCTTCCCCGCCAACGCGGTCGAATACTTCGTGTCGTACTACGACTACTACCAGCCCGAAGCCTACGTGCCGCGCACCGACACCTACATCGAGAAAGAAGCGACGATCAACGAACAGATCGACCGCATGCGCCACGCCGCCACGCGCGC
>JANMOL010000041.1:0-3634 GCA_031369245.1 Hyphomicrobium sp.
CCCCGCTGGCTCTATGCCGGGATGATCGCCTCGCTGGCCTTGAATGTGCTGTTGATTGGCGGTGTCGGTGCCGCTGTCTGGCGTCACGGCCACAAGGGCGGACCCGGCCGGGGCCATGACGTTGGCTTGATGGGCTTCATCAAAGATCTGCCGGCCGAGCGCCAGTCGATCGTGACGACGGACGTCGCCAACGCGCGCGAGACACTGCGTCCGCTGCGGCGGGCGATGCGGGAGGCGTGGTCGGAGTCAAGCGCGGCGCTGACGGCTGATCCGTTCGACAAAGAAAAACTCAGGGCCGCGATGGTGCGGCTGGTGGAGGCCGAAACGCGTCTGAAAACGGCGATTTCAACGGCGCTGGGTGACACGGCGGACAAGTTAACGTCCGGTGAGCGGCGCGCGCTGCAAGCGTGGCGCGAACAGCGGCGGCCGCGGATGTTTGGACATCGCCGTCACGACGGCAGCGGTTCGCATGACGGACCTGGTTCGGGCGACCGCCGTGCTGGCGGAGATGATGCCGAGTAATGCGGCCGCAAGCGCTGACTTAGCGCAACGCGAAGAAATCGCGCTGGGCGGCGGGTGAAAAGCGCGCGGACATGTGATGACCGCCGCAGCTCAGGCTGCGTTCGTTAAGCCGTGTTCCGAGAAGTTCGCTCAACGTGCGCGCCAGCAACAACGCAAAGCGCTCGTCGTTGACAGGGCTGCCGGCGCGGAGCGCTGAAATTTTTAGCGTCACGTCAATATGACTGCCGCTGGCAACGGCCGCGAGCGCTAGAGCAGCACCGGGTGCTGCCCGTTCGGCGCCGTCCGCGAGCAGGTTGATCAGAAGCTGCCGCAAGGCTTGCGGATCAGCGATGATGTCGAGGGCGGGATCAATCGCCACATCAATGGCTAGACAGTCGGTCGCGAGATCGCGGCTGTGGAAGGCAAGGGCGTCTGCAGCGCAAGCGGCGAGATTGGTGACCGGCTGTCCGCCGCGGTATGGCGGGGCGGTGAGCAGCGCGGTGATGGCGAGCGCGTCTTCAGCCGATTTGAGCAGCATGCGGCCGCTGGTGTGAATGTCGCGCGCATAGCCAGCGTAGCAGCTGGCGCCGAGCGGTCCGAAGACTTCGTTCGAAATCAATTCCGAAAAGCCGAGCACGGCGTTTAAGGGTGTTCTCAGTTCGTGGCTCATGTGCGCCGTGAGACGGGCGAAGGCTGCGCGGTCAACGGCCGTCGAAGTCTCGGGCCGCACAAAGAATTCTGAAAACAGTGCGGGCTGTGCGGGCAGTGCTGAGCGCGCCGCCAGGATCAGGGCGGCCTCTGGATTGTGCTTGACAGGTTCGGATCCAGTCATCGAGCCCGTCAACGGCTGCAGTACGGTGAAGACAATGAGCGCTGCGCCGCTGAGGAACAGCAGGGCTGTCAGGGTGGCAGGAGCGATGTGGGGGACCGCCGCCCCGGCGATGGTCAGGAAGGCTGCCGAGATGATACACGCGCCCCGCGCCGCATCGCCTTTACCGAGCCAGCTCAGATTGTTAGCAATGCAATGCTGGATGAGCGCGCGAGCCGGTGAACCGGCATAGCTTCGCACTTGAGCGGCGGACAGTGTCCACGCCATCGTTGAGCCCTTCCCAAATTGTGAGTGCTGCGCCCCCGCGCGCGGAGCTGAACACGCCCCGAATCACCCAATCAACATCACTGATTTGCGACTCACCTGTCGAGAGAGATTAAATCCGGCGCGAGAAAGATTCGGGTGGAATTTAGGCAGCTTGTGGCTGTGCAGTGCACAAGCCCGTGAGAGGGCCGTGCTGCGGCGGCGCGGCCGTCAAGCCTGCAGGATGCGGGTGACGATCTCGGTGACGTCGCGCGAGGCATTGCCAGCCTGTGCAACTTGGCGGAGTGCGTGTTCCGCTAAGGCCCTGCGCTTTGGCTCAAGCGTGCGGTAGCTGCGGAAGGCGGCGAGGATACGGGCCGCAACTTGCGGATTGACATCGTCGATCTCGAGCACCTTGCGCGCAACAAATTCGTAGCCAGCGCCGCTGGCGTGGTTGAATTGGACCGGGTTCGACATCGCGAATGTGCCGATTAGGGCGCGAACCTTGTTGGGGGTTGTCAGCTTGAACAGCGCATGCGCCGTCAGCTGCTCGACAGTCTTGAGTGTGGAGGGCAGTGGCGAGAGCGCTTGGGCTGAAAACCACATGTCGATCACGAGGTGATCAGCCTTCCAGCGCTCATAGAAATGCTCAAGTGCAGCTGTGCGCTCTAAACACTCGTGGCCTGCAAGCAGCATGAGCGCGTGGGCCGCGTCGGTCATGTTCGTGGCAGAGCTATAGTGCGCTGCCGCGCGCGCAATATCGCCCGATCCCGCGCGAGCGGTCAGCAGCGTCAGCGCGGCGTTGCGCAGAGCACGGCGGCCAGCGCTCGCGGCGTCCGGCGAGAACGACGGCTCCGGCTGCAAGCGCGCGTAAATGTCTTCAAGCTGCTCAGAAAGCGTGTTCGCGATCGAACGGCTGAGGCGGCGGTGCGCGGCTTCAATCGCATCGGGATCGACGTTGCTGCCTTTTTCGCGCGCGATATCGGATTGCGACGGCAACTTGAGCAGCTCGGCCTTGTACGCATCGTCCAGCGTCTTGTCTTCAAGAGCGGCCGCCAGCGCCTTGGCGTACTTCGTGCCAGCCGTTGACGGCTTGGCCTTTGGTTTGTCAAGATCCGTCAGAATGGTGCGCGTGGCGTAGCGGTTGGCGGCCTGCCAGCGATTGAACAGATCGCTGTCGTGCATCATGAGGAACGCCAAGTCTTTGTCAGAGATGTCGATCGTCAGGTTGACGGGGGCTGAAAAGCCGCGCAGCAGCGATGGCACGGGACGCGACGGCACCTCAATGAAGCGGAATGTCTCGGCCCGTTGCGTGACGGCCAGCACGCCGTCGCGCGGCGATGATCCGTCGGCAAGCTTCAGATCCATCTCGCGGCCGTTGGCACCGAGCAGACCAACGCGCAGCGGGATATAGAGTGGCTCCTTGCGCGGTTCAGCCGTTGTACCCTGCAGGCTCTGGTGCACCGTGAGCTCGGCTGATTTTGCAGCCCTGTCATACGTCAGCTTGCACACCAATTCGGGCGTGCCCGATTGCCCGTACCAGCGCTTGAAGTGCGCCAGGCTGATGCCGCTGGCATCTTCAAAGCAGCGCAGGAAATCCTCGATCGTCGCGGCCTCGCCGTCGTGGCGTTCAAAGTACAGGTCCATGCCGGCGCGGAAGGCTTTGGCGCCGAGGATCGTTTCGATCATGCGGACCAGTTCAGCGCCCTTTTCGTAGACCGTCGGGGTATAGAAATTGTTGATCTCGATATAGCTCTCGGGCCGCACGGGATGCGCCAGCGGGCCTTGATCTTCGGGGAACTGAAGCGCCTTCAGCTGGCGCACATCTGAAATGCGCTGCACGGTGCGGCTGCGCTCGTCGGAGGAAAACTCTTGATCGCGATAGACGGTCAGACCTTCTTTCAAGCACAGCTGGAACCAATCGCGGCAGGTGATGCGGTTGCCGGTCCAGTTGTGGAAGTATTCGTGCGCCACGACGCTTTCAATCGCTTCGAAATTTGCGTCAGTCGCAGTCTCTTCGGATGCCAGGATCAGGCGGTCGTTGAATATATTGAGACCCTT
>JANMOL010000071.1:0-2004 GCA_031369245.1 Hyphomicrobium sp.
ATCCGCTCAACCAGCGGTCCGAGTGCTTCTGGTTTCTGGCGTTCAAAGCCAGACAGCAGCGTGTCCATGCGCCCTGAGTTGGCCATGTGCACGGTCAGAACGCGCGCGATCTCGCTCTCGAGCGCTTTCAATCGGTCGGCGACGGCACCACCAGCGCCCGTGCCCGGCTCATTGGAGAGGACCGCTTCCTCGATGATATCGAGCCTGTTGATAATAGGGCTCAGATCGATCGCCTGCCGGATGCGCTCGATGAGCTGGCCCGCATTGCCTTTGTCTCCGCTCGTCTGACGCACGGCGAGTTCTAGATCTTGCAGCCGGGTCGATAGCACCGACCAGGATTGCGACATGTCGTTGAGCCGCTGCTCGAGGCCGGCTTCGATGCCTTGCAGCTGTTCGACAAGGCCCTCGGCGGAACCGCCTGAACGAGACTGGGTCACGGCTTGCTCCAAATTTTGCATCCGGTCGAGCGCTGCGTGAAGCACTCCCTGATCTTCGCGATGGGCCTGACTATCCCGGCTCAAATCCTTCAACATGCCCGAGACGACCTGGCGCTCGTTGGCCAGATCGTGACTGAGCGCCCGCACGATCTGTTCAAGCGCTTCGATGCGGGTGTTCTGGATGTTGTCTGTCGGCGTGCCACTGTATTCTGAACGATACCCGCGGCCGGCGTCAGAGTTATAACGCATGGCCTCATTGGACGGCGCTTTCAGATAGCGATCCGTCATCGACGGCGTGTAGCGCTGGTCGGGGTTATAGCGCGACAACGGTGGCAGCGGCTCGATCGTGTCGCGCGCGTATCCGCGCCCAAGATGACGTGCCAGCAGGTTCAAGCCCGGCAAGTCCGGACGCTGCTCGATAACGACCTGCAAAATATCTTCGACACCGGCTGGCGCATTGCGGCGCGCGGCGTTGCTCGACGCCATGCGCAGGACGTCGGCGAATTCTTCCGAGCGGCGGGGTGTGCCGTTGCCGTTCGGCAAGCCAACGGGGATCTCACTGGCAATGATCGTTGCGCTCTCGCGCCGAAGTGCTGCAACCCGCACGCCGCGCGCCTCCAGCGCTTCGGCAGCAGCATCGATCCGGGTCATGGCATGCAGAAGGTGCTCGATGCGTACTTCGCCAGCCCGGTGCGCCAAGGCGATCTCGAAGGCATGATTGGAACACGCCAGCACGGTGTCATCGACCAGAATGGGTGCGGTGCGCGATCCCCCGCGCGGGCCGTTGCCGGCCGGTGCGTAATCCGTCACACCGGCGAACTCGGACGGCGTGGCACTCCAGGTCTGCGGGGTCCGCAGATCGAGATCATCACCCCTGTAGCTCATGACGCCGTGTCTCCTATTGACGGGCCACGGCCATGCCGTCGCGCGCTTTATTGTGATCTCTGCCGCACAGTCGCAACCCCGGCTCAACCCCGGCTCGCTGGCCGCGACCGTGTTTCGCTGAAACCGGCCTAAGGCCCGAGTGCGGCAAGCTGTTGGCTGGCCGCAGACTAGCCGCGATTGGCTCCGCCTGCGAGGTGCAGCGCCCGACGAACCGAAACTTTGGTCAACGCTAGAAAAGCGACGGTTTCCAAGACGTGGCTGGCTGCCTATGACAATCGCCAGAGACCAGCCCTGGATCGCCCGCTTCGATGGCGTGAATCATCAATCAACGCAACACCTTAAAGCGCGCCACGTGGATCGATCAGGAGTTCGTCTCGGAGACCGGCGTTTGAAGCTCGGGGCCATCCGAGCGCGGATTGTTGAGTTTCGGACTGACGGCGATCACGTCAAGGAGGCCAACGGCTGCCGGCCTCATGAGATCCAAGATGGGCTCGGCCGTGCCCGGACGGCAATCGAGCCAGCGGGCGTAATCGACCGGCTGAATAATGACCGGCATGCGATCGTGGATTTCGCTCACATCATCATTAGCGGCAGTCGTCAGGATGGCCATGGATTCGAGCTCGCTGCCGTCGGCGCCGAGCCAGTGCTCCCACAGCCCTGCAAACGCAAATAAAGACCGGTC
>JANMOL010000139.1:0-1560 GCA_031369245.1 Hyphomicrobium sp.
GGCATTTTCCTTGAGGTGGCGCGCCTCGCCATGCATCGGCACGGCGATTTGCGGCTTCAGCCAGCCATACATTTCCTTGAGTTCATCGCGGCGCGGATGGCCCGTGACATGCACCAGCGCTTCATTATCAGTGATGATATCGACACCGCGATACGCCAGCGCGTTTTGCACGCGGCCAACCGACTTCTCATTGCCCGGAATGGTGCGCGACGAGAAGATCGCCAGATCGCCCTTATCGAGCGAGATATCGGGGTGGGCGTCTTCAGCGATGCGCGCGATCGCGGCGCGCGGCTCGCCCTGGCTGCCGGTACACAGCAAAACCGCTTTGTCGGAGCCTACATCGCTGAACCGCTGCTGATCGAGATAAGCAAAGTTTTCCGGCAAATAGCCGGTATCCTTGGCAACGCCGATTACACGATGAAGCGCACGGCCAGCCACGACCAGCGTCCGTCCGGCCTCGTGCGCTGCGTCCGCAACAGCTTTGATGCGGGCGACGTTTGAGGCAAAGGTTGTCACCGCGATGCGGCGCGGGGCGCTGGCAATAATCTTGGCCAGCAATCTGGCGACATCGGTTTCACACGGCGAGCGGCCTTCACGCATGGCGTTGGTTGAATCGCAGACGATCGCCAGCACGCCTTCATCGCCCAACGCCTTGAGCTTGCCCTCGTCAGGCGGCGCGCCAACCAGCGGCGTTTGATCGAGTTTCCAGTCACCGGTGTGAAACACCAGACCGGCAGGCGAGAGGATCGCCAGACCGCTCGGCTCGGGGATTGAATGGGCGAGCGTCACGAACTCGACGTCGAATGGCCCCACCTGGCAGCGCCCGCCGAGCGGAATTTCCTTGATCGGCAGTTTGACGCTGCGGCCGTACTCGCCGATTTTCGATTTCAACATGCCGGCTGTGAATGGCGTTGCATAAATTGGGCAGCCGAGCGACGGCCACAAATCGAGCACCGCGCCGATGTGATCTTCATGCGCGTGGGTCAGCACAAGCCCGGCGAGGGCCTGCTTTTCGGCTTGTATGAATCGCAAGTCCGGCAGCACGACATCGGCGCCCGGCTCGGTCTCGCCCGGAAATGTAATGCCAAGATCGACCATCATCCACTGGCGCGCGCCCTCAGGCCCAAAGCCGTAGAGATAGACGTTCATGCCGATCTCACCAAGACCGCCGAGCGCCATGAAGACAAGCTCGTCGCCGCCTTTCGGCGCGCGCGCGGTTTTTTTGGGTGGCTGGCTCATGCGTTGTCGTCCTTGCCGGTTTCCGCGACAAGGGAGACGTCGCCGTGGGTGATGGATTGTATCTGGCCGCCGGACTCCGCCAGCAGCGCTCCGCTAGCTGATAAGCCCTTAAACGTTCCCGTTACAAGCCCAGATTGCGTTTGAACGCTGATCGGTTCGCCGAGCGGCCCGCCGCGCGCCATCCAGGCGGATCGGATCGCCTCAAAGTTGCGGCCCTGGTCCCAGACCGCGAGCCAGGCCTGGGACTGGTCGCACAGCACGCTGAGGACGTCAGTGACGGCTGGTGCTGATCCATGATGCCCGAGCGCGGTGACCGCACGC
>JANMOL010000147.1:0-4215 GCA_031369245.1 Hyphomicrobium sp.
CTCGTGAGCTCGACTATCGCCCAGGAAAGCAGTGGAACAGCGGGCGAAGCGATGGATCGGCAGACTTGGAACTGATTGGAAGTGAATAGGTCCCTCGCACAACGACAGTTCTGACGTGGGACACCTGTGCTGGCCTTGTGGCGGGCAGTGGTCTCGCAGCTGGAAAGCCGAGACGATTGCAGCGTGGTCGCCCGGTCCACGACGTGGCGCACGAACGCCCGCTTAATGGCTTTCAAGTCGCCGCTCGGCTCATGCGCGATGAAGAACCGCGATTGCATGCCCCACTGGTCTGGCTTCACGGCGCGCATGGTGCCTAATCGAACCCAACGCTCGGCGGCGTGGTCGGGGAGGAACCCTATGTATTTGCCTGACAGGACGAGAATTTCCTGCGCTTCCATGCTGGATACACTGGCGTTGGCGGTGGCGCGGCCGAAGCAGTAGACATCATCGAAATAGCGGTAGGCGCGAACCGAGAAATGCGCCGACAAAAAATCACTGTGTGAAATGGTGTCATCGTTTCGGGTGAACCAGGGGTGGGTACTGCCGCAATAAAGACTGTGAGTCTCTGTCGAGAGTGAGCGGTACTCCAAACTCGGCAGCGCTTGCGCTAAGGGCCCAATAGCCACGTCGCGCCGCGCTTCGGCCACGCTCTGCTCAATCGCTTGCGGACTTGTCACTTCGAGATCAATCGCCACCTCCGGGTATTCGTCATGGAACGCGGCGATGGCGGCGTCGAGCGCGATTTCGCGGCACGACACGAGTGTATCTATGGTTGCGATGCGCAGAACTTGGCTACGAGTGCCATGCACGCGCCCCATGCGCGATTCGAAGCCTTCGATCGATAGTAGAAGGGCTTGCACTGCATCGTAGGTTTCCTGGCCGGCTTGGGTGAGTTTGAACCCGCCGCGGCCGCGGTCGCACAATTTGGAACCGAGTTTTGCCTCCAAGCTGGCGATGTGACTGCTGAGCGTCGACTGCGCAATGTTGAGCGCCATCTGGGCTTTCTGGAAGCCGTTGCAATCAACTACGGTCGTGAAAATCCTCAGCAGCCTCAGGTCAATCGTACTCAGGCGGCGCATGCGGGCCTCCATGCCCGGCCTCTGGGCCAAGCAAAGTTACATCGAGTATTTTCGATCTAAGCTCATGGGTCTTTGTAATTCAAGCCCGTGCTTTGGGAATGCTACGCTCCGCCCAGTCGGACGCTACGCTCCCTGCAATCGGCCTCGATTTCGAACCAGGAGATCAATCCGCCATGAAGAAATTTGCCGCTACCCTCGTTTTGGCTTCAGTCCTTACATCGGGCTTTCCTTACGCATCGGCGTCTGCTGCCGAGAAAATCCGCGTTTTGGCCCCCACGTGGGTTGGCTTTGCCCCGGCACTGGTCGCCGACAAACTTGGTTACTACACGGACGACGGCATCACGGTTGAATTCAAGTTCGAAGACGACCGCAGCAACGTACTTGCCGCTATGGCGCGCGGCGACATTGAAGTTGATATGCGCACGGTCGGCGAGCACCAGGGCCGCCCGCGCGATGCCTCCACGCCCGGCGTGATCATTGGCACCATCGATCTCTCCGTCGGCGGCGACGGCGTGGTGGCCGACGGGTCCATTGGCTCGGCTGCTGATCTCAAGGGCAAGACGGTTGCCGTTGAACCCAACATCCCGGCACGATTGCTGCTGCAGATGGAATTGGCGAAGTCCGGTCTCACGCTCAAAGACGTGAAGCTGAAAGAAATCGCTACCGCCGATACGATCGCGGTTTTTAACGATGCCAGCATCGCGGCAGTTGGGACCTACGAGCCGTTCATGTCGCAAGCGGTGAAGACAGTGACAGCTCGCAACCCGAAGATCATATCATCGTCGAAGGATGCGCCAGGGCTCATTCTCGATATCATTACAGCACGCCAAGACGACCTGAAGGCCAATCCGGACAAGTATAAGAAATTCCTGCGCGGCATTTATCGCGCGGTCGATTATTACAAGAAAGAGCCAAAGAAGTTCGCCGAGATCGCAGCACCGCTCTATGGGTTGAAGCCGGAAGAAGTGACCGAGATCATCGACACGTCGCTGCGTTACACGACGTACGAAGAGGCGGTTGAATTTCTTGGGACAAGCGGCAAGCCTGGCAAGCTGCATCCGCTGTTCGATCAAATCATGAAGTTGAACATCGACTTTGGGGCGGCAGAGACCAAGCTTGATGCTGCCCAGCAGATCAATAACGCACTGGTTACCGACCTCTTTAGTGGCGCCAAGCGATAATGGCCGGGCCGCGCACTGCCTTCGCGACTAGACCACCCTTGAGCTGATTTGGAACCAACGTGGCGAACACGGCCCAAGGAAGATCTGTCGCGGGCGTGGTGTTCGGCGTCGCCTTGCTGGCTATCTGGGAAACCGTATCGCGCAGCGGACTTGTGGCACCGGGCTTTCTGCCGGCACCCACAGCGGTTGTCAGCACACTCGTCGATATGGTGCTGAATCGCGATCTGTTGTGGCACGCGGGCGTTTCCACTCGGCGTGTCTGGACGGCGTTTTTGATAGCTGCGGCCATGGCGATCCCCATCGGGATCCTCATGGGGAGTTTCCCGCTCGTTGGCCGCGCGCTCGAGCCATCGATCGACTTTATTCGCTATTTGCCGGTACCAGCACTCGTGCCTCTCTCAATCATCTGGTTTGGCGTAGGCGAGGCGACCAAATTGTTTCTGTTATGGCTTGGCACGTTCTTTCAGTTGGTGCTGCTGGTGGCCGATGATGTGCGCCGCGTGCCGAATGAATACCAGGAGGTGGCGCAAACACTCGGTGCGCCGCGCAGCCGCGCGTTGCTTGATGTGTCGTTGCCAGCGATGTTGCCGACGCTGGTTGATAACCTGCGGATCACACTCGGCTGGTGCTGGAGCTACGTGATCATCGCCGAAATCGTCGCGGCCGATAGCGGCATTGGATTCGTGATCTGGCAGGCGCGGCGGTTTTTCAAGACGCCGGAGGTGATGGCCGGAGTGGTCGCCATCGGCATCATCGGCTTGGCGACCGACCAAGCCCTTCGCTGGCTTCACTGGCGCTGGTTCGCCTATTTGCGGAGGTGAGGCTTATGACGTATCTTACTTTCGAAAATGTTTCGAAGCGCTTCGCCGGCTTTGGCGACACGGGCGACGTTGTTTCGCCGTTCAATCTTGCCATCGCCAAGGGCGAAATCGTGGTGTTCCTTGGGCCGTCGGGATGCGGCAAGACGACACTCATGCGCATGGTCGGCGGTTTGGAAACGCCGACGGCGGGCGTGATCGCACTCAATGGCACGCCACTCGGGTCGCCCGACCGCCGCCGCGGTATGGTGTTCCAATCTTATTCGTCCTATCCATGGCAGACGGTTGAAGAAAACGTCGCGTTCGGGATGCGCTACCGGGGCGATATGACGGCTGCCGAAAAAGCAGAGCGGACGCAGCATTATCTCAACATCGTCGGGCTGACCGAGCACGCAAAGAACTATCCGAACCGCATCTCGGGCGGCATGCGCCAGCGTGTTGCCATTGCGCGGACATTGGCGGCCGGTTCAGAAATTCTGCTGATGGACGAACCGTTCGGCGCACTCGATGCCCAGCGACGCGAGGTTCTGCAGATCGAGTTGCGCCGCATTCTGCAAATCGAAACCAAGACCATCATATTCGTCACGCATGACGTGGAGGAAGCAGCCTTCCTCGCCGACCGGATTGTGGTGTTTACGCGCCGCCCGGCGCGCATTCTGTCGATCATCGACATCGCCGCCCGCTTCGGCCCAGCACGCACGCTGGCCATGCGCGACAGTCAGGCCTTTTTCGAAATGCGCAACGAACTGTTGGCTCTCGTCCGGTCGACGGCCCAGGAGGAGGCGGCATGACGGCTGGGATCACAGGCAAAACAGTTCTCGTGACCGGCGCCAGCCGCGGCCTCGGCGAGGCCATCGCTTTGGCCTTTGTGCAAGCCGGAGCCATCGTCCACATCCTTGCCGAAGACGACGCGGTGCTCGCCACCTCGGCCCGCATCGGCGCGACCGGCCATGTGGCCGACATCACGGACGAGAAAGTCGTCGCGCGCTGCTTTGCAGCACTTCCCGCGCTTGACGTGCTCGTCAACAACGCCGGCCTGGAACGGACCGGCACCCGAGCCGAACAGGCAGGACCCCTGCACGACCTCGCTCGCGCGGTTGGCGGCGGACGTATCGCAGACGGCGACCTCGTTGATCG
>JANMOL010000181.1:0-1898 GCA_031369245.1 Hyphomicrobium sp.
GTCCGCGCCGTTGAACCCGGCCTGGTGTTCGAAGTCGCCTTCGACGCTGTGCAAGCCTCGACCCGGCATAAGTCCGGCGTAGCAATGCGCTTTCCGCGCATTCACCGCCTCCGCTGGGACAAACCGGCGGCCGAAGCCGACACGCTCGAGACGGTCAAAGCGCTCGTCTAGTGTCACGACTCTCGTGTCGCGGCTCTAGCGCGACGGCTGGCGCTCGGCCCAACGAACGGGCCAGCGTGCAGGCCAGCGTGCGGGCCAGCCGTCACAGTCCTGTTGATTGCGGCCATGACGGAGGTTCCACCGCATCGCTTGCGACAAAAGCTGCATAAGCTCCTTTTAATATTGCAAACGATCACCGCCAACACGCTGCCGACCCAATTACAGCGCACCGCGACCGCGATCACGCTATTGAATAATGCTGGACGTTGCTTTCCGGCGACCGCAAACCGGCGACGACCTTCAGACCTCGGAGACAGGGCATCACGCAATGTGTGGATTTGCCGGCATTATCGATCTGTTCGGCCGCCACGAACCCGATCCGCTTGTCGTGCAACGCATGGCCACCGCAATCGCGCATCGCGGACCTGACGACCGCGGCCACTTCGGTGCACCCGGCATCGGCATCGGGCATCGCCGCTTGAGCATTGTGGGCGTTACCGACGGCCATCAGCCGATTTTCAACGAGCAGCGCACCGTCGCCGTCGTCTGCAACGGCGAAATTTTCGATCATGTCGAGCAGCGCGCCCTGCTGCAATCGAAAGGCCATGTTTTCCGCACGCACTCTGATAGCGAAGTGATCGTTCATCTCTACGAGCAGTATGGCGAGGACCTGTTCGAACATCTCAAGGGCCAGTTTGCGTTCACGCTCGTTGATCTCGACAAACGCACGATTATCTTGGCGCGCGATCGCTTCGGGATTTGCCCGCTGCACTGGTCGCGGCAAGGCGATCGTGTCTACTTTGGTTCTGAAATTAAAGCGCTGCTGGCGTCCGGCGAGGTGGCAGCAGCCGCCGATCCTCGCGGCCTCGACCACATGTTCACGTTTTTTGCCATGGCGACGCGGCGCACGATGTTTGCCGGCATCGAATCCATTTTGCCCGGCCACTATCTCAAAATAGCTTTCCGTACCGACGGCAAACCAGCAGACATCACGGAGCGCCAGTATTGGGACCTCGATTTCCCCGATGCCGGCGACGAGGACAATCCGCACGATCCAACCCGCCTCGTCGATGAATTCGAAGCAGCATTCCAGCGCTCGGTCGCATTGCGTTTGCGCTCGGATGTGCCGGTCGTCGGATATTTGAGCGGCGGCGTGGATTCCGCCGCCGTCCTCGCCATGGCCTCGCGCATCCGCGGCCAGCCCCTGCCGAGCTTCACGATCGGATTTGACGATCCCAAACTCGATGAAACCGCCAAGGCCATGGCCGCCGCCCGCCACATCGGGTGCGCGCCGTCGGTCGTCCGTACCAGTGCCCGCGCCATATCAGACATTTACCCAGCCCTGGTGAGTGCTGCCGATTGCCCCGTGGTCGACACCTCGTGCGCCGCACTTTGGAGCCTGGCCGGTGAAGTTCACCGCCTGGGCTACAAGGTCGCCCTCACCGGTGAGGGCGCCGACGAAGCGCTGGCCGGCTATGTCTGGTTCAAGATCTAGAAGCTGCAGCGGCTTTTGGATAGCGGCGGACTGAAACTGTATGGCCCCGGCAGCCGGATGTTCCGCCACATCGTCACGAAAGATCAGAGCTTGTCGCAGCTCCATCACATCGACAGCTTGATAGCCGGCCCGCATGCGCAGTCAGAGATGTACAGCTGCGTCGCGAATTCACGCAGCCTGTTTTACAGTGCCGGCATGAAAGAACAGCTCGGCGAGCATACCGCCTACGAAGATCTGCCGCTCA
>JANMOL010000189.1:0-2148 GCA_031369245.1 Hyphomicrobium sp.
AAGCACGAACCGGGCGAAACCTTTCCCGACGTCGCAACCGGCGTCAAAGCGCACCTTGAGCACCTGCTGATGTACTCGGGCGAAAAGCTCGACAATCCCGTCGCCGAACGGACCCGCAAAGTCCAGGAGTGGGCGGTTCTGACCTCATGGCAAAAAACCATCGAGGGTCCGATGACCTACACCCAGCTGGCCAAGAAGTGGGCTCCGAGCACGCGCGCTTACGCCAGCGACATCGAGAGTGTGTCGCAAGCCTTCTATGATGGCGTGTGCAAATCTGACGACCCAAAGCCGGAGATGATGGCGCTCGCCAAGCCGGACGAAGCGGCAGCGAAAGGTTCGCTGGATAAAAACACCCAAGTCGCCGCAGCGGCCACTGCCAGCGGCGACGGATTTACGCCGCCCAAGATTTCTGGTGCCGATCTCGCACGCCGTGCCAATGAAGAAGCGCGGGCATCGGGCTCGTTTTTGCGCTCAAATCTTGGTGCCGGGTTATTTGCTGGCCTGGGCGATCCGACCAAAGCCCCGGCGACCGCTGCCACCGAACAGGCCAATGAACCGGCCAATGTACTGGCCAAAGCGCAACCGGCCGTGACGATACTCAACGCCGCCAAGCCAGAGCCCGAGGCAGCGGCCACGCTGCCGCCCGCCTCAGCGCCATCCCTGCCAGCCGCAGAGACAGCCGGCAACGTGCAGCTTGCAGCACTTGGCAGCAGCGCCAAAACCGCGATCGCACCGCCCGCGGCCGTAACACCGCCGCCGATGTCCAAGTGCAAGGTCTGGACCGCGAGTTACGGCGGCGCACGCGCCGTCATCATCAAGGCCAGTGCTGACGCGCAAGACAACTACACCGTGCTCGATGTCAACGAAGGCACCGAAGTGCGCGAAGCCGACGCCTACATCTCGGCTTACGCCAAAGGTGGAAAAACGGTCGGTGAATTCACCAGCACCACGCAGGCATTGGACAAAGCATTCGAGCTCTGCCCCGAAGGTTGAGACGGTCTGCTGTGGCAACTGCGGTGCAAGGTTTGTCGGTGATGACGCTGCCACTTGATCGCCTGGCTTGTTGCGCGACCGTGCGTCCGGCGCATCGCCTCATCGCTCTCACGGCAGCCCTGCTGCTGAGTTCGACAGCAGCAGGCGCGGCGCCCGCCATCCGCACCCATGCGTCCAACCCGGTTCCGGTCTGTGTCTCGCCCGAGCGCCTGATGGCGTTTCTCAGCGATCGCAATCCAACCGTCGATCCGCGCTATCGCGACATCGCGCGCTGGTATCAATACTATGGCAATGCCTGGAACGTCCGCTGGGACTACGCCTTTTTTCAAATGGCCATCGAGACCAACTATCTGAAATTCCGCCGGGCTGACGGGCGGCGCGGCGACGTGCATGAAAAGCAAAACAATTTTGCCGGCATCGGCGCGACCGGCCGCGGCGTTCCCGGTGACAGATTTCCCGATATCAAAACCGGTGTGCACGCCCAAATTCAGCATCTTGTCGCCTATTCGGGCGAACGCCTAGCAGATCCGGTCGCACCCCGCACGCAACTGAAGCAGGACGATATCATCGATCAATCACGCCGCCTTCGGCGTGCGGTGACATTTGGCGATTTGGCCCGCCGCTGGGCTGCTGATCGCGCCTACGCCCGGTCGATCGACTTTGTGGCCGAGCAGTATCGCGCCTCGTATTGCAATCGGCCAACCGCGTCCGATGCCGGGCCGCCCGCACCGCAGCCCGCGCGCCGCAACCCGCGCGATGCCTTCCCGCAGCCATCGGGTCTCGGCGGACCCAAGATGCTCAGGCTTGCTGGTCCCGACGACTTACCGTGGGCGACACCGGCTGCAGCTGGTGCACCGGCGGCTTCGAGCGACGCACCGGCCAGTGACGGCCCGGCACGCAGTGGCAGTGGCAGTGGCAAGCCGGATAGTAGAGCGGATAGTCCGGTGCGGACGATCTGGTCGCGCGACGGCTCGCTTTCACCGGCACGCCAAAACACGCCGGCGAATACCTCAGCACGCACTGAAAGCGCAACGGCACCGCCAGCCACGGCGCCGTCCGCTCAAGCGGAACCGGACGCTGCAATCGCGGCGCCCGCGCTGCCAACGTTTAAAATCCAACCCGCGATCGCGCAGCCCTCACGCCTCGGCGGACCGC
>JANMOL010000194.1:0-1666 GCA_031369245.1 Hyphomicrobium sp.
GAGGGCTATCTGGAAGCAGATTTATTAAGTGCAGCAAGCGTTTCGCAGAAGGTGCTATCGCGAAACGCAGATGCAGCCCGGCGACCGGCCACCCATCGGCCTGGAATTGACCGACAACGTGGAATCATCGACCGGCGCGCCATCGGAGATCATCATCAGAATGCGGCGCTGCTCGGGCCGGGCGACGAGCCGCGCGTGCGCCCACGCCAGCGCTTCTCCGTCAATATTTTCTTTGAGCAAGCCTTCGCGCATCATCAGGGCGAGCGCATTGCGCGACCGCCGCCATGGCGCATCGGCCTTTTTATAAATGATGTGGCGGAGATCGTTGAGGCGGCCGGGAGCGGCTGGTTTACCAGCGGCGAGCCATTCCTCGCGCGATTGACCGCCCTTCCAGGCTTTGGTCGTGAAGCCCAGAATTTCAACTTTGACGCCGCAGCGCTCGAGCGTGCGCGCCAGAATATCGGCGCAGCAGGCGGCCACCATGATCGGGCGGCCGCGCATCGAGCCGGAATTATCGAGCAGCAGCGTCACGACCGTGTCGCGAAAATCGGTGTCGCGTTCGCGCTTGAACGACAGTGCGTGCATCGGGTCGGTGATGATGCGGGTCAGCCGCGCGGCGTCAAGTACGCCTTCATCGAGATCGAAATCCCAACCGCGGTTCTGCTGGGCGAGCAACCGGCGTTGCAGTTTGTTGGCAAGCCGCGACACCACTGCCGACAGGGTCTTGAGTTCCTTGTCGAGAAAGGCCCGCAGGCGCTCGAGTTCTTCAGGAGTCGAGAGGTCTTCGGCGCCAATTTCCTCGTCGTGGGCGCGCGTAAACACTTTGTATCCGAAGGCTTCCGGCTGATCGAGCACGGACATGTTCGGGCGCCAGGGCGAGGGCGCTTCGTCCTGCTCGAGTTCGTCGCTATCGGTGTCGTTGTCGTCGGTATCGCCGGCGTCCGTCATATCTTCGGTTTCGGCCATATCGCCGTCCGACTGTTCCTGGTCGCTGGCTTTATCCTGGCCTTCGCCGCCGTCGTCTTGCTGTTCGTCAGGATTTTCAGCGCCGCCCTCGGGCGCGTTCTCCTCATTTTCATCTTCGCTATTTTCAGGATAGCGGGCATCGAGGTCGTCGCTCATGTTGAGCACTTTGAGCAGGTCGCGGACCTGGCGGCCGTACTGCTCCTGATTTTCGCACAGCGCTTCAAGGCGGCTCAACAGCTTGCCGCCCTTGGCTTCGATTTGCGCGCGCCAGACATCGACGAGACCCTTGGCGGTCGCGGGCGGCGGCAAACCCGTCAGCCGTTCGCGGATCAACAAGGCCAGTGCGTCCTCAAGTGGCGCTTCAGCCTTGCTGGAAACATTGGCAAAGCGGCCGTGACTATATTGATCCTCAATCTTGGCGGTCAGGTTCATCGCCATACCCGGCATGCGGTTGGCGCCTAGCGCTTCGACGCGCGCCTTCTCGGCGGCTTCGAAGACGGCGCGTGCAGGGCCCGGCGGCGGCGCAACCCGGCGATGCACTTTCGCATCGTGGCAGCCCATGTTGAGCGCAAGGCTATCGGCCCAGCCGCGAATGACCGCGATTTCCTTGAGCGAAGGGGCGCGCGTTGGCTCTGGCAATTGCATCGATTTACCGGTGGCCTCGGGTTTTCCCGGGCCAAATGTGACATCGACGTCAGCG
>JANMOL010000196.1:0-1904 GCA_031369245.1 Hyphomicrobium sp.
CAAATGGGCTTCGATGGCGCGCAGCGCGTCAGCAGCCTTCGCCCCGTCCGGCCCGCCAGCCTGCGCCATGACGGGACGCCCGCCGCCACCCTTGCCGCCGAGCGCCTCGGCACCGGCCTTAACCAGATCGACCGCGCTCCAGGTTTTGACGAGGTCATCGGTGACGCCGACCGCAAGCCCGGCTTTGCCGTCCTCGGTCACGCCGACCACCGCCACGATCCCGGATCCGACTTGTTTTTTGCCGTCGTCGATCAGACCGCGCAGATCCTTCGGATTGAGGCCCTGCACCGTGCGCGCCAGCAGCCGGACCGCTCCAATCGTTTTGATGGCATCGCCACTTGCGGCAGCGCCGCTGCTGGCCGTCGCGCCGCCGAGCGCGATCTGCCGCTTGGCATCCGCCAGCTGGCGCTCAAGCGCCTTCTTTTCCTCGACCAAAGCGCCGAGCCGCTCCAGCAGATCATCGGGCCGTGTCCGCAAGAGACTGGCCGCGTCTTTGACCCGTTGATCTTGCGTGGCGAGATAGGCCCGCGCACCCTCGGCGGTCAGTGCTTCGAGACGGCGGACACCGGCCGCACTCGCACTCTCGCCGACAATCCGAATGAGCCCGATATCGCCAGTGAATGCGACATGCGTGCCACCGCACAATTCAACCGACCAGGGTTTATTTGCACGGCTAGCGTCGCGCCCGCGGCCCATCGCGACGACGCGGACTTCTTCGCCGTATTTTTCGCCAAACAGCGCCATGGCGCCGGTTTCGCGCGCGTCCTCAAGGGCCATCAGCCGCGTCTCGACCGGCGTGTTTTCGATCAGCACCGCGTTGGCCATGTCTTCGACCGCGCGCAGCTCATCCGCGCTCATCGGCTTGCTGTGCGAGAAATCAAAACGCAGGCGATCGGGAGAGACCAGCGACCCTTTTTGCGCGACGTGCGTGCCGAGCACCTGCCGCAAGGCCTCATGCAGCAAATGCGTGGCCGAGTGATTGGCCCGCGTCGCCGAGCGGCGGGCATGATCGACGATCAACTCGACCGCGTCACCGGATTGAAACGCGCCCGCTTCGACCGTGCCGACGTGGACGAACAATCCGCCGAGCTTCTTTTGTGTCTCCGTCACGCGAAACAACGCGCCTTTGGGGCCTTTGATGAGGCCAGCGTCACCGGCCTGGCCGCCACTTTCGCCATAGAACGGCGTTTGATTGAGGATCAGCGCGCCCTGCTCACCGCTTGCGAGTGCCTCTGCGTTCTTGCCGCCCGTGACGAGGGCCGTGATGACACCTTCCGCAACCTCGGTGTCGTAGCCAAGGAACTCGGTCGCGCCGGTCTTTTCCTTGATGTCGAACCAGACGGTTTCAGTGGCCGCTTCGCCCGAGCCCTTCCAGGCCGCACGCGCCGCGTCCTTCTGCTTTTTCATTGCGCTTGAAAATGCCGCCGTATCGACGCTGATGCCGCGCGGCCGCAACGCGTCTTCGGTCAAATCGAGCGGGAAGCCGAAGGTGTCGTACAGCTTGAACGCCACGTCGCCTGGAAACACCGCGCCCTTTTTGAGCGCGCCCGACTGCTCGCCGAGCAGCTTCAAGCCATTGTCGAGCGTCTTCTTGAATTTGGTTTCTTCGAGTTTGAGCGTTTCGGCAATCAGCGTTTCAGCGCGGATCAGCTCGGGAAAGGCGGCCCCCATTTCATGCACCAGCGACGGCACGAGACGGTGCATCAGCGGCTCGCGGCAGCCGAGCTGATGGGCATAGCGCATGGCGCGCCGCATGATCCGGCGCAGCACATAGCCGCGGCCTTCGTTCAACGGCAGCACACCATCGGCGATCAGAAAGCTGGTGGCGCGCAGATGATCGGCGATCACCCGGCGGGCAGCAATAATATCGACATCCGCAGGCGCCTCCGGGGCGCCGAGCTTGT